>JBEBGG010000277.1:0-2953 GCA_040081555.1 Vicinamibacterales bacterium | reverse complement strand
GCGTTGAAGACGCGGTCGACCCGGGTGTCGGCATCATGGTGCTGGCCAAGCCCGGCGATCAGCTCGCGGCGGGCGAACCAGTGCTCGAGCTTCACTTCCGCGATGCCGGGAAGCGTGATGCCGCCGCCGCGCTCGCGGCGCGTGCCGTGGTCATGGGCGAGGCACGACCGCATGTGCGGCCGGTGCTGCTCGGCGAGGTCCTCTAGATGTTTGGCATCCTGCAGCCAGCGTTTGGCGCCGCGGTCATCATTGGCCTCGGTTATGCGTTCTCCACCGATCGACGGGCCATTCGCTGGTCGACGGTGGCCTGGGGCCTCAGCCTTCAGGTGGTCTTCGCGTTCATCGTCCTGAAGACGTCGGTCGGTCAGCGCGTCTTCGAAACGGTTGGCGGCTACATCACGAAGCTGTTGGGCTTCTCCGAAGTGGGCGCGGCGTTCGTGTTTGGTCCGTTGGGCAATCCGAACGTCTGGGGGAGGGCCATGACCGGGGCGCTTGGTGCCGACGGTGCCCAGTACGCCGTGATCTTCGCCTTCCAGATTCTGCCGACGATCATCTTCATCGCGGCACTTTTCGCGATCCTCTACTACTTCGGCATCATGCAGTTCGTGGTGCGGCTGTTCGCCGTGGTGATGCACCGTGTGATGGGCGCCAGCGGCGCCGAATCCCTAAACGTGGCTGCCAGCATCTTCATGGGGCAGACCGAAGCGCCGCTTACGATTCGCCCGTATCTGCCCGAGATGACGCGGTCCGAATTGATGACGGTGATGACGTCCGGGATGGCGCACATTTCCGGCGGCATCATGGCCGCCTACATCGCGTTCGGCATCGAGGCGCGCCACCTGCTGACGGCGGTCATCATGACCGCGCCCGGTACGATCATGATGGCCAAGATGCTTGTGCCCGAGACCGAGGTGCCGAAAACCATGGGCTCGGTGACGTTGAAGGTGGAGCGGACGGACGTCAACGTGATCGACGCGGCTGGCCGGGGCACACACGAGGGACTGCACCTTGCCCTCAACGTCGGCGCCATGCTGATTTCGTTTCTGGCGCTCATCGCGATGTTGAACGCGGTGCTGGGACTGGTGCACCTGCCAGATGGTCAGGTCCTGAGTCTCCAGTTGATTTTCGGATGGGTGTTTGCCCCTATCGCATGGGCGATGGGCGTGCCGTGGCGAGACGCACCGGTGATCGGAAATCTGCTGGGCACGCGCATGGCACTGAACGAGTTCGTGGCCTATTCGCAACTCGGGCCGCTCAAGGCATCGCTCGATCCCAAGTCGTTCACCATCGCGACGTTCGCGCTGTGCGGCTTCGCCAATTTCAGCTCGATTGGCATGCAGATCGGTGGGATTGGCGGGCTGGCGCCAAATCGCCGGCACGACTTGGCGCGGCTCGGACTGCGCGCGATGTTTGCCGGGACGCTGGCCAATTTCATGACGGCGACGATCGCCGGATTTCTCCTGTAGCCGCGTGCGCGAGCCTGCGATGGACTACTACGCACAGGTACTAGAGGCGACAAACGCCGTCAGGAGTCGGCTGGGCGGACGCACGCCGCAGGTGGCGATCGTCCTTGGTTCAGGCCTAGGAGACTTCGCAGGCACGCTCGCCGACCCGGTGTCAATTCCCTACGCTGACCTGCCACACTGGCCGGTGTCGAGGGTCGTTGGCCACGAAGGGCGCCTGGTCGTCGGCGACGTGCGTGGCCGGACGGTCGCCGCCCTGGCCGGCCGCTGCCACCTGTACGAGGGCCATGATGCGCGGACGGTGACGTTTGCGACGCGTGTCCTTGGCGTGCTTGGCGTCAAGGCCTTGGTGCTCACCAACGCGGCGGGCGGCATCAACGTCGGCTTCGCACAGGGGGCGCTGATGGTCATCGATGATCACATCAACCTGACGGGCTCGAACCCATTGACCGGCGCCAACGAGGATCGGTTTGGTGTGCGCTTTCCGGACATGTCCACCGTCTACGCGCCGCGCCTGCGCCAGATCGCGAATGAGGCGGCGAGGTCGACCGGCACAGAATTGATGCATGGCGTCTACGCGGCGCTGCTCGGCCCGAGCTATGAGACGCCCGCCGAAATTCGGTATCTGCGAGCCATTGGCGCTGATGCAGTAGGTATGTCGACGGCCCCGGAGGCGATTGTGGCCCGCCACATGGGCATTGAGGTTCTCGGTATCTCTTGCATCACGAACATGGCCGCCGGCGTGTTGCCCGACCCGCTCGATCATAACGAGGTCATGGCGACCGCCCGTAAGGTCCGTGGTCAGTTCATCGCGTTGCTGGAGGCCATCGTTGAGCGTCTCTGATCCGCTCGTCGAGTCCGCGCGCCGGGCCCGTGAGTACGCCGTTGCCACATTTTCTGGTTTCAAGGTCGGCGCAGCGCTCCAGACGGAGGACGGCCAGATCATTTCCGGCTGCAACGTCGAGAACGCCACCTACGGGCTCACGGTGTGCGCCGAGCGCGTCGCCATGTTCAAGGCGCTCTCCGAAGGGCATCGCCGCTTCACGCGCGTGGCCGTCGTCGCCGATACAGAGGCGCCGACACCGCCGTGCGGCGCCTGTCGGCAGATTCTGTGGGAGTTTGGCGGCGATCTCGAGGTTGTGCTCGCCAACCTCACTGAGCCGCGCGGTACGCACCAGCTGAAGGACCTCTTACCGCTGCCCTTCGACGCGCACCTGCTGTAAGAACCATTACAATTCAGGAGGCAAGAGTTCTTCGCCTTCTTTGTTCTTCCTTGATAAGGCTGTTTCCCAGATGCTGCCGACGATTGCGCGTGAAGACGACGTGATAGTGATGATCGATCAGCGAAAGCTGCCGGCCAAAGAGATCTACGTGCGCTGCAAGACGGCGCCGGAGGTGGCGCGAGCGATCAAAGCGATGGTGATTCGCGGCGCCCCGGCCATTGGCGTGGCCGCGGCGATGGGCATCGCCCATGGCACGCGTCGTAGTAC
>JBEBGG010000276.1:0-2964 GCA_040081555.1 Vicinamibacterales bacterium | reverse complement strand
CCTGGGTAGTAGGTGGGGGTGTAGACAGCCTGTTGGGCCGCGTCACCGTCCGGCGTCGTTCCTGCTGTCGGCCCAAAGCCCATGGCTGCCACGCCACCGCGTCCGCCAGGCCCCCCGCCTCGTCCACCGAACGGCCCGCCCGCCTGCCCGCCAAACCGCGCGGCGGCCTGCTCGATCATCGCCGTGGCTTCCGGAGTCGCGCCTGCCATGAGGGCGCCGACCATGCCTTCGAGATTTCTTGTCGTCGCCGTGACGTAGTAGCTCCCGGGGTTGAGCCCCCAGATGCGAAACGCCCCCTGGTCGTCGGTGCTGGTATTGCCGGCGGGTACGAGCTGCCTGGCGCCTTGCGCGTAGGCGTAACGCATGGCGGCCACGTTGGCTCCGGCCAACGGCTCACCAGCATCGTCCACGACGTGGCCGGCAATGACGCCGCCCCGAGGCAGCTTGAAGTCGACGCTCGCCAGGTGCTGCCCGGCAGCGAGTTGAATTGGCGTGCCTGGTTGTTGTGGCCGGCGCTGGCCGTAAGAGAGGGTGACGAAGCCGCTCTTCGACACGTTGACGCTGTAACGGCCGGCGGGGAGGCCGGGAATCTCAAAGAGGCCCTGGTCGTCGGTGAGCGTCGCTCGGCCGCCCGGGAGTTCGGCCGCGTCGATCATGATGCGGGCGCGCCTGACTGGACGGCCGGTATCGGCGGTGACCACGCGGCCAGAAATCCTGGCTTCTCCAGCGGGTTGTGGGCGGGTGGCACGGTCGCGCTGCTGGCGCTGTGCGTTGCCTGGCCCTCCGCCCTGTTCCTTTCCGTGCGCCTGCGTCGCCAGCGCGACGGTGACCATGGCGAGCACGAGAATGTATGGGTACGGTCGATTCATTACGGCCACTCCCGAAGAGCCTGGGCGCTCGGCGATGGGTTAGACCCTGGTTTCAACCATCCGGTTGAAGGTCAGGCACATCCATCCTTCCTCCGCCGTTTCACTGAGCAGTGCGGCCTGCGGCCCGAAGGCGCTGACCACCTCGTCGCGCTCGTGCATGAGAAGGCCTGACAGGATGAGCGTGCCGCCGGGACGGGCGGCCGCCACCAACAACCCGGCGCTCTGAGCCAGCAGCGAGCCGGTCAGGTTGGCGAGCACCACGTCCGCAGGTGACAGGTGAGTCGTTCGCAGGTCGCCGACGACCATCCGCGTGTGGTCGATGTGCGGATTGGCCCCGAGATTTTCGTTTGCCGCCTGGATGGCATCCGCGTCGCAGTCGAGGCCGACCGCCTCGGCGGCCCCGAGGGCGCGAGCCGCGATGGCCAACACGCCTGAGCCCGTGCCGATGTCAACCACCCGTCGTCCACACAGGTCAAGCGTTTGTAGCGCCGCCAGACAAAGTCGCGTCGTCGAGTGATGGCCGGTGCCGAAACCCATGGATGGCGCGATGACGATCTGGATGTGGCCGTCATGTTCGGCTGTCGCCGGACCTGACAGCGCATGCCACGGCGGCGTCACCGTGACTCGTCCCACGGTGATCGGGGTCAGGTTCTCCTGGGAGCGGCGCGCCCAATCCTCGTCGTCCACCTCGCGACTGCGGAGCGCGGCGTCCGGGCACTGGAGTGCCAGCGCTGACGCGGCAAGGTCCCGGCTCGCCGCGTCGGCAAAGAAGACGGTCGTGAGATCGTCGCGCTGCTCGGCGGCGGTGGGCGAAAAGTCGTCGACCAGTGCGGCGACGAGATCGCCGTCGACTCCGGACACTTCGAGAGCGGGGTACAACACAGTGCCTACCCGAACATGTCCTTGACGCGATCGAACAGATTGCGTTCGTCGGCCGATTCGCCGTGTGGCCGCGGTTCAAACTGTTCTTTCGGTAGCACAGCGGCCAACTGCTCGAGCAGTTGACGTTGCTCCTTCGTTAACTTCTTCGGCGTTTGCACCTGCACGGTCGCAAATAGATCGCCACGGCCCCGGCCGTTGACGTCTGGCATGCCTTTACCGCGCAGCCGCAGGGTTGTGCCGGTTTGGGTGCCGTCTGGCACCTTCACGCTTTCCGGGCCATCGAGGGTTGGTACTTGCACCTCGCCGCCAAGCGTGACGGTCGTGAAATGCACGGGCACTTCGCAGAACAGATTCATGCCGTCACGGCGGAAGAACTCGTGCTCCTGCACGTGAATGACCACAAACAGACTCCCGGCCGGTCCGCCGGCGCTCCCGGCTTCGCCTTCATTCTGCAGTCGGAGCTGCTGGCCAGTGGCAATGCCGGCGGGAATCTTCACCGTCAGCTTGCGTTCCTTCGCGACACGACCAGCGCCGCGGCAGCCCGTGCAGGGCTTTGCGATGATCTTGCCCTGTCCCTGACACTGCGAGCACGGCCGTGCGACAGTGAAGAAGCCCTGCTGGAATCGGACCTGGCCCTGTCCGTGGCACTGCTGACAGGTGGTCGCCGTTGTCCCCGGCGAGGCGCCGGAGCCTTTGCAGGTCTCGCAGGTCTCCTGGCGAGGAATCTGAATGGTGGTCTCGACGCCTCTTGCAGATTCTTCGAATGAAATCTCGAGATCGTAGCGAAGGTCGGCACCGCGCTGGGGCCCGCCACGCCTGCGTCCGCCGCCGCCGAACGCGTCGCCAAACATGCCGCCGAGGATGTCGCCGAGGTCGAACTCCTGGAAGACAGACGGGTCGAATCCCGCGCCGCCGCCGGCAGCGCCGCTGACACCCTTGTGACCGAAGCGGTCGTACGAGGCGCGCTTCTCGCTGTCGCACAGGACGGCGTAGGCTTCGGCCGCTTCCTTGAACTTGTCTTCGGCGGCCTTGTCACCGGGATTGCGATCGGGGTGGTACTTCAGCGCGAGTTTGCGGTACGCGCTCTTGAGTTCGCTGTCGGTCGCTGTCTTTTCGACGGCGAGGATTTCGTAGTAGTCCCGCTTGCTCACGCCTGGGCCACCTTCACCATCGCCGGGCGCAGCAGTCGTTCGCCCTGGGTGTACCCCTTGCG
>JBEBGG010000112.1:0-11215 GCA_040081555.1 Vicinamibacterales bacterium | reverse complement strand
GCTGACAGCTGACCGACCTCGCGCACGCTACCCGCATAGGTCCACGCCGAGTGGAAGCGGCCGGCGAGAATGCGCGTCGACAGCCCGGCGTCGCCCATGGCGATCAGCACCATCTTTCCGGCGGTGTGATGCGCACGCCCGAGCGCCAGCAGCGGCAGACAACTGCACAGTGACGAGGCCTGGCCTGCGATCTTCACGACCTCGGCGCCAGTGGCACGCATGGCCCGCGCCCGGTCCTCTAGGTCCGCGGGCATCTCCTGAAAATCGTGAGACGACAGCACGATCCGCCGACCACCGTCTGTCGCGATCAGCTCGTCGAAGCCGGCACGAAACTCCACGTCCACGTACTCGGCACCAAGCCTCAATGCATCGCCAAGGATCCGTCGCCGTTCTTCTTCGCTGCCCTCGAAGTGTCCGCCCTCCCACGCGGCACGACAGGTCACGATGACGGGCGTCTTTCGCCCCGCCACAGCCGCGGCCGCGTCCGGATCGCACGTCGTATCGAGCCGCAGCTCGATCAGGTCCGCGCCCACCACACGGTCCCGCCTGGCACGCAGCTCCGCCATGGTCGGGGCAGTTACGGTCACGCAGAGTTGAGGGGTCGTCACGGTGTATGTCGTTGACAGTCTCGAAGCAAAAAAAAAGCCTCTTCAGCCCAGAGGCGAAGAGGCAGTGGATGTTCAGTCGCGCGGTGGCAGGTCAGGCCAAGGCGATCGCCTCTTCGTTAGCTGCTCCAATACCACCACGCCGGCTGGCGCACGGCCATCCGTGAGGTATCGAACGTCGAAAAGGAAGAGGAGAATCGCGCCGCCACAGTGGGTAGGACCATACCAAAGCGCGTTGCACACTGTCAAACGCCAGGCCTTTGTCCTTGATTCCCTGGTGCTTCTCTTCTATAAGAGATTGATACCCATGCAGTTACCACGTGTTGTCCTGGCACTGAGCTTGACTGCGTTGTGCCTCGCATTTCTGCGCGCCGACACGCCGCAAATGGCCGCTGCAGACATCCGCCCCGGCATGGTGGGCATTGGCCGCACCGTCTTTGGCGGGACCAAAGTCGAAGAATTCAGGGCGAACATTCTCGGCGTCATCGAGAACGTCATCGGCAGCCATCGCAGTCTGATTCTCGCCAGGCTCGAGGGTGGCCCCCTCGCAGACACCGGGGTCATTGCCGGTATGAGCGGGAGCCCCGTCTACATCGATGGCAAGCTCATTGGTGCCGTCTCCTACTCGCTCGGAAGCTTTTCCAAGGAACCCATCGCCGGCATCACACCGATTGCGGAGATGACCGACGCCACCGCCCTGACGGCCTCGCGCGCCCCGGGCGCGCAGGTGAAGGTGGAGTTCCCGCTCTCGCACGACGGCCTGATCAGCGCCTTCCGCAAGGCACTCAACTGGAACCAGCCGTTTGCCGATCGCACCATCGACACCAGACTGTTGAGCGGTGGCTTTGGCGGCGGCGGCCGCGAGGTCGCCACCCTGCTGCGCCCGATCGCCACTCCATTGACGATGAACGGGTTCGATCCAGACATGGCAGCAACGCTCGGTGTGGCCTTTCGCGAGCAGGGCTTTGTGCCGATGGGTGGAGGCGGCGGGGCGCTGCGCGCCGGAGAAATGCCCTTCGATGGCCCGCTCAAGCCGGGTGATGCAGTGGGCATCACGTTCATCTCGGGCGATCTCGAATTTGGCGCCACCGGGACGGTGACGCACATCGACGGTGACCGCGTCTATGCCTTCGGTCACCCGATGTACAACCTCGGGCCCACGCAGTTTCCGATGACACGCGCCTACGTCTACACGGTCCTGCCGAGCCTCTTCTCCTCATCGAAGCTGGCGTCCACAAACGACGTCGTCGGCACCTTCCTGCAGGATCGCGCCACCGCCATCGCCGGTCGTCTCGGACCGGGCCCCTCGCTCCTGCCGGTATCGCTCACGCTCGACAGTCCGCGGGGCGGCACGCGCACGTTCAACTTCAGCGTCGTGCGCGACCAGATGTTCACGCCCCTCATGACCTACACGGCGCTGGTGAGCACGCTCGGATCGTACGAACGACAATTCGGCACCACCACCTTCGACGTACGAGGCACGCTTGCGCTCGGCAAGTACGACGGCGTGACGTTCAATAACGTGTTCACCGGCGACACCGCGCTGTCGAATGCGTCGGCGTACGTGGTCGCCCCGCTGACGGCACTGGTGAACAACGACTTCGAGGACGCGCAGATTCGCCGGCTGGACGTCCACATGACATCGATCGATGAGCCGAAGACCGCCTCGATCGAACGAGCCTGGATAGACGACCCACGGCCGCGGGCCGGTCGCACCGTGCCGGTGAAAGTGCTGCTCCGCACCTATCGTGGCGAAGAGCTCATGCGCACGGTTCCGATCGCGATTCCCGCCAACGCCTCTGGCAATCTCGCGGTCATGGTGTCAGACGGCGCCAGGCTCACACAGGTCGAACAGCGGGAGGCGCGGCTACCGCAGCCGCGGAGCGTGCCGCAGCTGGTTCAGGCGCTCAACAAGGGGCGTCGCAACAATTCCCTCTACGTGAAGCTGATGGCGCCCGACCCGGGGGCGGTCGTCAGCGGGCAGCTGCTGTCATCGCTTCCACCCTCAGTGCTTGCCGTCCTCGAAGGCGACCGCAGCGGCGGCAACTTCGGCACGCTCGCCAACGCGACGCTCGGTGAGTGGGAACTGCCCACCGGGCACGTCATCAACGGCCTGAAGATGCTGACGCTCCAGGTGTCGGCCAACTGATCGAGCCTCTCCTCGCCAACTCTGAGCCAACTCATGCTGAATACTTCTCTTGCAGCACGCGCCGCGATCGCCGCGGCGGTTCTGGCGTGCGGCGTCACCGTCTGGGCCTCCACGCCGAAGTTCTTCCAGGCCGCAACCCAGACCGATTTTCTCAAGGGTGAGGTCGACAATCTGGCCATCGATGGTCGAGGGCAGCTGATGCTTGGCCCGGCCACCGAGCTGGTATACGAAACACCCTCCCCGTTCCTCTGGGCGGTGACGCCGGCGTCTGATGGCTCACTTTTCATCGGTACCGGCAACGACGGCCGTGTCTACCGAGTGGACCCACAGGGACAGGGTCGGCTGTTCTTCGATGCCGCGGAACTCGAAGTCCACGCCATGTCGCCGGCACCAAATGGGGGCCTCTACGTCGCCACCTCGCCGGATGGACGCATCTACAAAGTCGATCGCAACGGCGCCGCCACGACCTTTTTCGACCCGTCGGAGAAATACATCTGGGCCCTGGTGACCGACGCCAGGGGCAACGTGTTTGTCGGCACCGGGGAGAAGGGCATCGTCTACAAGGTCAGTGCGGACGGCGTCGGCACACCGTTCTACCGGACCAAGGCCACGCACGCCACAGCACTTGCTGTCGACCGCGCCGGCAACCTGCTGGTTGGCACCGAATCGCCCGGCCGGGTCCTACGCGTGGATGCCGACGGCAAGGGCTTCGTGCTGCTCGACACGCCGTTCCAGGAGATCCGCACGCTCCGCTTCGACGACAAGGGCATGCTGTTTGTGGCGGCGGTGAATGGACGCGCCGACGCCACGCTCTCGCCCGGAGTGCCCGTCGCCGATCCGTCGTCGACCACCAACGACCCGAATCGTGCGCCGGTGCCGAGCGTCACCGTCACCACGGAGATCACCGCGGTGGTCGTCGACAGTGCGAGCGCATCAACGCCCACGGCGTCCCGCGTGGACGCGCGCGGCGCCAAGGGCGCCGTCTACCAGATCGCGGCCGACGGACTCTGGGACCTCTTATGGGAGTCTCGTGAGGATCAGCCCTACGATCTCAACTTCGATACCGAGCACCGATTGATCATCGCCACCGGTACGAAGGGGAAAATCTTCAGGCTCGAGGGAAGCCCGCTGCAGCCGACCCTGCTGGCTCGCGCCACCGCTCAGCAGGTAACGTCCCTCTACTCGGACGCCCGCGGACGCCTCTACTACGCGACCGCGAACCCAGGAAAACTCTTCCGCCTCTCGGCCGCCAGGGCCCCACAAGGCACCTACGAATCCGAAGTGCGCGACGCGCACATGGTCTCCACGTGGGGCACCATGAGCTGGCGCGGCGCCACTCCGGCTGGCACCAAGATCGAGGTCGCCACACGCTCAGGCAACACCGACACGCCAGACGATACGTGGAGCGCGTGGTCTGCGGCGTCAGCAGCTGCCGACGGCACCCCAATCGTCAGCCCGAAAGCGCGCTACCTCCAATGGAAGGCCACTCTGTCTGGCTCCAGTCTCGCGGGCTCCAGCGCCGGCCCGGTGCTGACCTCCGTCCGCGCCGCCTATCTACAGCGCAATCTGCGCCCACAGGTGCGCTCGGTCACGGTACACCCACCCGGCATCGTCTTCCAGAAACCCTACAACTCGGGCGATCCTGATCTCGCCGGCTTCACCAACCAGAGCACGCCGGATCGTAAGCTGGCCCAGGCGGCTCAGAACGCCGGTCAACCGGCTGGCTCGGCGTCGCTCGGTCGACGGACCTATCAGAAGGGACTTCTCACGGTGGTGTGGCGCGCGGAGGACGACAACGACGATGAGTTGTCGTACGAGGTGCAGTACCGCCGCGAAGGCGAAACCGCCTGGAAGGTGCTGCGTCAGCCGGTCGACGAACCAGTCCTCGTGTGGGATACAGCGACAATGCCGGGCGGCACCTATTTCATTCGGATCGTCGCCTCAGACCTGCCGTCAAACGCCACCGGCATGGCGCTCACCGGCGAACTCGAGAGCTCGGCCTTCGACGTCGACAACGACGCGCCGGCGATTGCTGTCACCGGGGTGCGAGCCGAAGGCGCGCGCGCCATCGTCACCTTCGACGTGAAAGATGAGCACTCCCCTGTCCAGAAGGTGGAATGCTCTGACGACGGTGTGGTCTGGCGGGGTGTGTTCCCGGTTGATGGGATCGCCGATTCGAAGAGCGAGCGCTACAGCGTCACACTGGAGGGCTCGATCGGGCCACGTGGTCTCACGCTGCGTGCGACCGATGCGATGAACAACATCGCGACCGCCCAGGTCGAAAGCCAGAGGCGCTAGCGAGGAGCCCAGCGGTCAGACGCGGCGCTTCCTGCCGGCCGGCGACACTGCAAGGTTAATGGCTGGCAACTTTGTCGCGCGCACCGTGGTGTGCGCGATCATCCACACCATATTCACGGCCACGGGCAGACCGGACACCTTGGCTGGCTCGAACCGCGCAGCCGCGACGGAGCCGAGCAGTCCCTCGAGCGCCCGCGCCTCCGTGCTGTCACGGCCCAGCATCTTGCCCGCCGCGGAGTGCAGCTCGAGATTGACGACACGTCCTTCGCGAGTCACCACCGCAGACATGGTGAAGGCACCGTCGTCGTCACCCTCATCGCCGACCGTCATGAGCATCTGCCCGAGCGGCCGCGGCATCAGCCGCGCGGCGACCACCACTGGATTCTGATTCGAGCCTGGCGAGCGCTCACTGGTGGTCGCAAAACGCGTCATGCTCAGCATGACCGTGATGCAGGCCACCGTTGCCATTCCGGCCCCGAGGCCGGCATACACAAAGTGCATGTCCTCGAACATGGCCCGCCCGCGAGCCGACCACGACGCCGTCCGCTCGGCACGAATGCGGCTGAGGACCATCGCGTTCAGGCTGTCGTGATCCGCTTGTGATACAAGCGAGGTCCGGGGCGAAGAACGCAGCCACCCCCGCATCACTCGAAGATCGTCGAGTAACGCGCCGCACGCCTCGCACCACTCGAGATGACCATTGACGTCGATCTGCTCGCCATAGGTGAGTTCGCCGTCGTAATAGGCCTCGAGGCGGCGGCGGGCGGCCGCGCAGGTGAGAACATTCATCACGTTCGCTCCTCTCGAAGCTCGAGGCGGAGCGTCTGCCGGGCGCGCGTCAGGCGAGACTTCACCGTACCGACGGCCACCTCCAGCGAGTAGGCGATTTCTTCGTAGCTCAATCCGTCCACTTCTCTCAAAACGATGACCGTGCGCTGATCGAACGGCAGGCCGTCGAGCGCGGCCTCCAGGCGACGCCCCAATTCTCTCTGGGCCAGCATGCGATCCGGACCGACCTCGGCGCCACCCTTGAAGTCACCGTGCGCCGCGACATGCGCATCAAGCGAGACCTGGTCGGCACGGTGGCGACGGCGCCAGAACCTCTGCCGGTTCCGTGCCTGATTCACCACAATTCGATAGATCCAGGTCTTGAGCGACGACTGGCCGCGAAAGCGGCTGATCGTCCTGAAGATACAAAGGAACACGTCCTGCGAGAGGTCCAGCGCCTCCTCGCGGTCGCCGAGCAAGTTGACCGCCAACTGAACGACCATGCGTTGGTTCTCACCAACCAATTCCGCGAAGGCCTCATCGTCACCGAGGGCACATCGCTGCACGAGCGCCGCTTCGCGCCCTGCGACTTCTGACCAGTCGAGTGCCCCCGCTTGCTTCACGGAGAACATAGTACCCACTTATAGACCCCGTCGGCGTCCGAAAGTTCCACTCCGGCGCTACGATTAGGGCACCGATGAAACGCGCCCTGATCGTCATGGCGCTGCTGGCCGTGGCGGCAGTGGGAGGCGCGGTGGTCTACCAGGCCGCCGCCAGGGAACGGGACTATCGCCAGCGGCTGGCCCATGGCGATACGGCGCTCGCCAACCATCAGACCATCGGCGCCATCGAGGACTACAGCGGCGCGATCGCCCTGCGCCCCGATTCGATGCTGGCGCATCTGCGCCGGGGCGAGACCTACCTGCTGAGGGGCGACCTCGAGGGCGCCGGCCGGGACTTCCGCACGGCGGCGGCGCTGGACTCCACGGCCACTCGCCCCCTCGAACTATGGGGTGAGGTCCTTTACCGGCAACAGCGGTTCCGGCGGGCGGCAGAAGTCTTCGAGAGCCGACTCCGGCTGGACGACAGGTCCGCCGACACCTATTACAGACTGGGCCTGGCCCGTTATCGAGACGGTGCCCCTGACAGCGCCGTCACCGCCTTACAGCAGGCCTTGCGCCTGGACCCAACGCTGGCCGAAGCGTTTTACGTGATCGGCCTCAGCCAGCGCGAACAGGGCCGAGTGCAGGCCGCTCAATCGGCATTTGAGTCCGCGATCGCCGCCGCGCCAGGACTTATTGCCGCACGAGAGGAATTAGCCGACGTCTACGCTGCCACCGGCAAGCGGGACGAGGAAATTCAGCAGCTCCAGGTGTTGGCGGGCCTGGACGGCGGCCGTCTCGAGCGACGCATCGCGGTCGGACTCGCCCACGCCCGCGCCGGACACTCGGACCTGGCTGTACTGACGCTTGCCGGTACCCTCGAACAAGCGCCCGACCAACTGGCGACCTACGCCGCGCTGGGTCGAGTCTGGCTGGACATGGCCGAGGCGCAACGTGGCAGACCTGATGCGTTGCCCAAGGCCCTTGAGGCGCTTGAGAAAGCTGCCTCTGCCGCTGCCGCCACCAGCGAGACCAAGACGCTCTACGGCCGCGCGTTGCTGCTCAGCCGGCAGCCAGAGGCCGCCGAGCGGGTGCTGCAACAGGCGACCGAGCGCTCTCCGGCCGATCCCGAGGCCTTTGCTCTCTACGCACGCGTCGCCGAAAGCCAGCGGCACTACGACGTCGCGCGCAACAGCTTGATCGCCTATTCGGCTCTGGTCGGCGAGGATGCGGGGTTTGCTGACCGCGCCGTGCGTATCGGCAGCCTCTCCCTTCGGCTGAGCGATTGGCCAGCCGCAGTCAGCTGGTACGAGCGTGCGAGCAGGTCCACGACGACCGGCATCGCCCCCCTGCTTGGGCTCGCCGAAGCGCATTGGAGCGCGGGCGAACGGGAGGCCGCAGCTCTGGCCGTCGCCCGGGGCCTTCAAGTCGAGCCTTCGAACCAGAAGTTGCTCGCCCTCAAACGCCGCCTCGCTGTCAGACCCTGACACCAGCCTTCTGAGTCTTCGGATCGAGTCGATCGCGCAGGCCGTCGCCAAGGAAGTTCAGACCAAGTACCAGCAGCGCAATGGCGATCCCTGGGAAGATTGTCAGGTGCGGCGCGTCAAGGATGTGCGCCCGTCCGCCGCTCAACATCGTGCCCCAGCTGGGTGTCGGCGGCTGCACACCAAGGCCGAGGAAGCTGAGCGAGGCCTCCCCAATGATGGCGCCCGCCATGCCTAGCGTGGCCTGAACCACGATCGCCGGCACCGCGGTCGGGATCACGTGCCGCCACAGCACTCGCGGCGTGCCCGCGCCAAGCGCCCGTGCCGCCTGCACGTATTCGAACTCGCGAGCGCGCAGCACCTGCCCGCGCACCAACCGCGCATAGCTGACCCAGCCAATGACGGTAAGCGCGAACAACACGTTGAGGAGGCTCGGCCCGAGCATGGCCACGAGAGCAATCGCCAGCAGCAGGCCGGGAAACGCCAGCAACACGTCAATCACGCGGCTGATCACATCGTCCACCCATCCGCCGAAGTACCCGGCCACTGAGCCGAGGAGCGTACCGATGACCGCCGAGACGCTCACAACCGTCAGGCCGACCAGGAACGAGATGCGCGCGCCCGCGAGGACGCGGACGAGAATGTCTCGTCCCAGTTCATCGAGGCCGAATAGATGCGAGGCAGACGGCGGTGCCAGGCGCAGCGCGAGCGCCTGCGACGACACGTCAAAGGGCAATACCGCCGGACCGATGACGGCCGCTGCAAACGCGACCACGACGAGGAAGAGGCCAACCCTGTACATGGCGACTACTCGGCACGAACGCGAGGATCGAGCACGCCGTAGAGCAGGTCGACGGCAACGTTGACGACCACGTAGGTCAGAGCGATGAGCAGGATGCACCCCTGCACCGCCGGGTAGTCTCGCGCGGCAATGGACTGCACGAGCAGTCGGCCCACACCCGGCCAGGAAAAAATCGTCTCGGTAATCACGGCCCCTGTCAGAACGGACCCGAAGAGTAGACCAAACACGGTGACCACCGGGATGAGGCTATTGCGAAAGGCGTGCGCAAGTACCGTACGCACTCGTGAGACGCCGCGCGCCCGCGCGGCCAGGACGTACAGTTCGCGCAACTCTTCAAGGACGCTGGCTCGGGTCAGGCGAGCGAGCACCGCGGCCAGTGGCGCACCGAGCGTCACAGCCGGAAGCACCAGATGGCCGAACGTCCCTCGGCCAGACACCGGAAGCCAGCCCAGTTCCACCGAGAACAGAATCGCCAGCAACGGGCCGAGCCAGAAGCTGGGCATCGACACGCCGATGAGCGCCACCGTCGTCGCCAGCCGATCAATGCCCGTGCCGGCGCGCACGGCCGCCACAATGCCCAGCGGCAGGGCCACGAGGGTCGCGACGAGCATGGCCGACAGGGCGAGTTGCACCGTCGCCGGCATACGCTCGGCGATCACAGCGGTCACCGGCTGATTGGTCCGCAGCGACGTACCAAGATCCCCAGTGGCGGCGCCCGTCATGAACAGGGCGTACTGGACCAGCAGCGGGCGGTCCAGACCAAGGGTGTGGCGCAGCTGTGTCACGTCCTGCGGCGACGCACTCTCACCGAGCATCGCCTGCACCGGATCGCCCGGCACCAGGTGGACCAGCGAAAACACCAGCGTGGCGACGCCGATCAGGACCGGAATCGTCAGTAGCACTCGCCTGAGGAACAGCCGCAGCATCAGCGGCCGAGTCTCGAGGTCGAATGTGTCGTCACAGGGCGCTCGACTGAGGCATGTTGTGTTGTTTGGCGGCGTCGAGACCGAGCCGGGCAATCAGCTTGGTCAGACCCTGCCTGGTCACTCCCAATTCCTCTGCGGCCTTCGTGCGATGGCCGCCGGCGCGTGCCAGAGCGTCACGCACAAACGCCGCCTCGAAACGTCGCTTCGCCATGTCGAGCCGGCATCCCTCCGCCGACGCCGCCGCGTGAAACGCGGCCGGCAGTGACGAAGGCATCACCACGCCACGAGCCGGGACGCGCACGACGAGCGAAGCGAGCACGTTCTGTAACTCACGAACATTGCCGGGCCAATCATAGCGCGCCAATGCGGCCAGGGTCGCCACGCTGAGCGTCGCCCGACTACTGACACGGGCTGCGGCGTCTCTCCAGAAGTGCTCGGCGAGCAACGCCACGTCCTCGGCACGATCTCGCAGCGGCGGCAGGGCAATGCGAATCACATCCAGCCGGTAGAGCAGATCCTGCCTGAAGCGTCCCGTCCGCACTTCTTCATGAAGGCGGCGGTTGGTCGCAGCGACGATCCGGACGTCCACGCGGCGGGGCGTGTTTTCGCCGACGCGACGGATTTCACCTTCCTGAATGGCGCGGAGCAGCTTGGCTTGGGCCCGCGCCGACAACTCCCCCACTTCGTCGAGGAACAACGTGCCGCCGTGCGCCTCCTCGAAGACGCCGACGCGCTCGGCCATCGCGCCCGTGAATGCGCCACGGGCGTGGCCAAAGAGTTCCGACTCCAGCAGGTCGTCAGGGAGGGCGGCGCAGTTGACCGAGCAACAGCCCCGATCTCGACGGGCGCTGCGTCTGTGCAACGCGCGAGCCACCAGCTCTTTTCCGCTACCGCTCTCGCCTTCGATCAGCACGGCGAAGGGCGCCGTTGCGGCGCGCTCGACGGCGGCGCGCACCTGGGCCATTGCGTCACTCGAGCCGAGCAGCTCGGCAACAGGACCGGATGGTCTGGCTGACAGAATGGGATCCCAGTCGCCCGCGCTCACGCCGTCCCGCCCTGGCCAGCAGACCTGCAGGACACCGATCGTCTGACCGCCCCACCGGATCGGCGCGCCGCCGTAGGACGAGGCGGCCGCGCCGGCACGCGGCCCGATGGTGGCGTCCACCCGCTGCACATGCGTGGCCTCCACGCCGTCAAGGCGGCCACCCACTGAAGAGACCAGCGTCAACTGACAACGCTCGTCAGCAAACACGCCCACGGCCAGCGCCCGAGTCGCTGTTCGCACCTGCGCGCAGAGCCGCTCGAGCATCCGCCGATCATCGTCGGCAGCCTGTGTGCAGCGCAGAATCTCGAGGACACTCGAGACCACCTGCGACGACACCGCCGGCACGCAGACCGGCGCAGGCGCAAACAGCGCCAGCGCGCCGAGTCCGGTGGACTTGACCAGCCGCGTGGTCGACTCCGGCCGATCGTCCTTGAGCAGCGCCGACAGCAGCTGCACACGGGCCGCGACCAAAGGGGGCAGCTGCGGGCCACCCGGACGCGTCAGGCGCGCAGCGAGGCGAGCCGCCTCCGCACGGG
>JBEBGG010000019.1:0-39686 GCA_040081555.1 Vicinamibacterales bacterium | reverse complement strand
AATGCGCTGCTGTCGCACGACCTGGGCTATCTCTCGACGTCGTTGCTCATCACCCACCTCGATCGCACGATGACGACACTCGAGGGACTGGAACGCTACGACGGACACTTCCTGAACTGGTACGACACGACAACGCGTGCGCCGATGCGGCCGCACTACGTGTCGACCGTGGACAGCGGCAACCTGGCAGCGGCCTTGATCACGGTGTCGCAGGGGCTCCGGCAGCTAGCCGACCATCCGCAAACGGTGGAGCAGCGGCTGGCGGGAGTCACCGACGCCGCGGAGCTCCTCATGCTCGCATCAGCCAAGAGTGACGCCGGTACTGCCGGTCGCGCGCAGGCGGCGGACCTTAATCGGCTCGCCAAACGCGCGGTATCAGTCGTCAAGGCTGCACTGCAGGACCAGGACTGCGAGCCTCTCGATGCGATCGGACGTCACCTTGCCGATATCGACATCGACACCGCTACGCCGGCGACCGAGTCGGTGCCGGCGGACCTGGTCTTCTGGAAGCACGCGTTGACCGAAGCGATTGCCATTGCGCGTGAGCCGGAGGCCAGCCAGACGGCGCCGGCCGCAGGGCTCAGCGATCTCGCCCATCGTGCCGCGCGGCTTGCCGACGGGATGCGCTTCGAGAGCCTCTACGACCGCCGCCGCCGCATGTTCACCATCGGGTACCGCCTCGCCGATGCCGACGGACCGGGACGAGCCGACGGATCGTTCTACGACCTGCTGGCCTCGGAAGCCCGGCTGGCGAGCTTTGTCGCGATCGCCAAAGGGGACGTGCCGCAGCACCACTGGTTCCACCTTGGTCGCCTTGTGACCAGCATCAATGGTCTGGCAACCCTGATGTCGTGGGGCGGCACCATGTTCGAGTACATGATGCCGCTGCTGGTCATGCGCAGCTTTCCCGGCACGCTGCTCGATCAGAGCTGCCGGGCCAGCACCACGCGACAGATCGCCCATGGCAAGCGGCGACAGGTGCCGTGGGGCGTCTCCGAGTCCGCCTACTCGCTGGTCGATCGGGCAGGCACGTATCAGTACAAGGCCTTCGGCGTTCCCGGTCTGGGGTTGAAGCGAGGACTCGAAGACGAGCTCGTCGTGGCGCCGTATGCAACCGTGCTCGCGAGCCAGATGGATCCGGCCGCCGCCGTCGACAACCTCGAACGGATTGCGCGGGCTGGCGGCGAAGGACGCTTCGGCTTCTACGAAGCGCTCGATTTCAGCGGACGACAGGCGGCGCTCGATCTTCCTGTGGCGCCGACCCCTCGACTCGAAATCATCCGAGCCTTCTTCAGCCACCACCAGGGCATGTCACTGGTGGCACTGGCCAATGTCGCCTGCGATGACGTCTTCGTGAACCGATTCCATGCGGATCCGCGTGTCAAGGCGACCGAGCTGCTGCTGCAGGAGCGAATCCCGCGCGAGGCGATCGTGTCCGAGCCTCGTCCCGCGGAGGGCGCCGTGCGGAACGTCTCAGCGCCGCCGCTGCTCGCTCCGAGGCGCTTCAGGTCGCCGCATACGGTGAGCCCGCACACGCACTTCCTGTCGAATGGTCGCTACACAAGCGCCGTCACGCAGGCTGGCGGCGGCTACAGCGTGTGGCGCGGACTGGCCGTCACCCGGCAGCGGGAGGACCGGACCTCGGATGCCGGTGCGCACTTCATCTACCTGCGCGACCCATGGTCCGGCGAGGTCTGGTCACCGACCTACCTGCCGTGCGGACGCGAGCCCGACGAATACGACGTCACCTTCGACCTGGACAAGGCGACCTACATCCGTCGTGACGGGGAATTTGAAACCCGCCTGCAGATTGCGGTCTCTCCGGAAGACGACGTCGAAGTGCGCCGCCTGTCGATCACCAACCACGGCGATCGTGCGAGGGAGATCGAGGTCACAAGCTACGCGGAGATGGTGCTCGGCCGGCCAGACGACGATCTGGCGCATCCCGCGTTCGGCAAGCTGTTTGTCGAAACCGAGCACGCCGCCCAGCACGCCGGTCTGCTTTTCAGCCGGCGGCCGCGCAGCGCCGAGGACGAACCACTCTGGGGCTTTCACGTCCTGGGCGTCGAAGGGCGCGTCGGCGGCGCCGTGGAGTGGGAGACAGATCGGGCCCACTTCCTCGGACGTGGCCGTTCGACCGCCAACCCGATCTCCCTTGACGGCCGTCCGCTGTCGGGCACGACCGGCCCCGTGCTCGACCCGGTCGCGGCGCTGCGCGATCGAGTGCGCCTGGTCCCCGGTGCCTTCGTGCGCATCACCTTTGCCACCGGCGTGGCGCCCGACCGCGACACGGCGCTGGCCCTGGTCAGCAAGTACCGCGACGGCAGCGCCGCGTCACGCGCCTTCTCGATGGCGTTCACGCACGCACAGGTCACGCTGCAGCATCTTGGGCTCACCGACGACCGAGCCATGCTGTCGTCCCGGATCGCGTCGCGCCTGTTCGGTAGCGACGCGTCGTGCAGCAATGCCGCAGCGCTCGCTCAGAACCGGCTGTCGCAGCCGAACCTATGGGGACTCGGAATCTCCGGCGACGTGCCAATCGTGCTGGTGCTGGTGACCGAAGCCGACGGCTTGCCGCTGGTCAGGCAGATCCTGCTGGCGCAGGAGTACTGGCGCGTCAAGAACCTGCGTGCGGACGTCGTGATTCTCAACGAGCACGCGGCCGACTACCTCGACCAAGTGCAACGAGAACTCGTCGACTTGCTGCAGGAGCCGCGATGGACGGGGTGGAAAGACAAGCCGGGCGGTGTCTTCCTTCTCCGTTCCGAAGGGATGAATGTCGAAGACCGGCATCTGCTGAACGCGGTCGCGCGCGTGGTGCTGCGCACTGAGCTCGGAGCGCTGGCGCCGCAGCTGGATTGTCCGGCGTCCTGGTTGTTCGGTTCCACCACCGGACCAGTGCCACGGTACCCACTGCCGGCACCATCGCCCCATCCACCAGCCGTCCCACCACTGGTCATGGAGAACGGCATGGGCGGCTTCAGTGCCGATGGACGCGAATACATCGTGGTGCTGGAGGGCGACCGCGAGACACCGCTCCCCTGGTCCAACGTGCTGGCGAACGAGAAATTCGGCACCGTCGTCAGCAGCAGCGGCTCCGCGTACAGCTGGTCGGAGAACAGCCGCGAGAATCGCCTGACGCCGTTTGCCAACGATCCGATCACCGATCCCACGGGCGAAGCGATCTACCTTCGCGACGAGGCGTCAGGCGCGGTATGGGGGGCGACGCCAGGTCCGCTGCCGCGCGACCGGGATGGCGGCCGGTGGGTGATTCACCACGGCGCCGGCACGACACGCTACCGGCACGCGGTGCTCGGCCTCGAGCAGGAGCTGACGGTGAGCGTCGATCCGGCGCACCCGGTCAAGCTGTCGCGGTTGACGCTGACCAACACCTCGGCCGAGCGTCGGCGGATCAGCGTCTTCGGCTATGTGGAGTGGTGCCTTGGTCCACCGCGGCTCGGCGACCGCCGTTTCGTCGTGACCGGCCTCGACGCCGCCACCGGCGCCATCGTCGCAAGAAATACCTACAACCAGGAGTTTGCGGGGCGGGTCGCGTTCTTTCATGCGACGGCGCCCGTTCATTCGTCGACGTGTGATCGCGGGGAGTTCATCGGCCGCAACAGTACGGCCGCACGCCCGGCAGCGTTGGGACGCGCCACGCTTCGGGAGCGGGTCGGTGGCGGACTCGACCCATGCGGAGCGCTGCAGCTCATGCTGGACATTCCACCTGGCGAGTCCCGTCAGGTCGCGTTCGTGCTGGGGCAGGGAGCCGATGCGGCTGACGCCACGGCGCTGGCCACGCGGTTCGGGACGCTGAACGAGGTCAACGCATCGATCGCGCGCAGCGGACAGTTCTGGGATGACACCCTCGGTACCGTGCAGGTACACACACCAGACGATTCATTCGATCTGCTGGTGAACCGGTGGCTGCTCTACCAGGCCCTGAGCTGCCGCATCTGGGCGCGCAGCGGTCCGTACCAGCCAGGCGGGGCCTTCGGCTTCCGCGATCAATTGCAGGATGTGCTGGCACTGCTGCACTCGCGACCCGATCTGTGCCGGGCCCACCTGTTGCGCGCCGCGTCGAGACAGTTCGTGGAGGGAGATGTGCAGCACTGGTGGCATCCACCCTCCGGGCGGGGCACGCGCACCCGCTGCTCGGACGATCGGCTCTGGTTGCCGTACGCCGTCAGCGCCTACGTCAGACACACGGGCGATGTTTCCGTGCTTGACGAGCAGGTCGCCTTCATCGAGGGCCCGAGCCTCGAAGACGGACAGCAGGAGGCGTACATCCAGCCGTCGATATCTGCGGAGCGGGCGAGTCTGTTCGATCACGCCTGCAGGGCCATCGAGTGCTCGCTGAAGTATGGGGCGCACGGCTTGCCCCTCATGGGTGCCGGCGATTGGAACGACGGCATGAACCGCGTGGGCGCCGGGGGGCGCGGCGAAAGTGTCTGGCTTGGGTGGTTCCTGGTGACGGTGCTGAATGAGACGGCGGTGTTATGCGATGGCCGTCACCGCGACGACCTGGCGCAGCGCTACCGCAACCAAGCGCAATGGCTGGCTGGCTCGCTGGAACTCGCCTGGGATGGCGCCTGGTATCGCCGCGCCCACTTCGATGATGGCACCCCGCTCGGCTCGGTCCAAAACGAGGAATGCAAGCTCGATTCGCTCACACAATCGTGGGCCGTGCTGTCAGGCGCGGGTAATCGCAAACGTGGGAACCGCGCGATGGATGCGGTCCGCGTCCATCTGGTCCGGCGTGACGCGCAGCTCGTCCTACTGCTGGCGCCACCCTTTGACAAGATGACCCACGACCCCGGCTACATCAAGGGCTACCTGCCCGGCGTACGGGAGAACGGCGGACAGTACACGCACGCCGCGCTCTGGACGGTGATGGCCATGGCCCGCCTTGGAAGGGGCGACGACGGGATGGAGCTGTTTCACATGCTCAATCCCATCAATCACGGTCGCACGCCCGAAGGGATCGAACGCTATCGCGTTGAGCCCTACGTTGTGGCGGCTGACGTCTACGCCCACCCGGTGCATGTGGGACGAGGTGGCTGGACCTGGTACACGGGCTCGGCTGGCTGGATGTATCAGGCCGCCATTGGCAGCTTGCTGGGCCTGCAGCGCCGGGGCAGCACGTTCAGCGTCGAGCCCTGTATACCGGCGATGTGGCCGGGGTTCTCACTTGAATGGCGGCACGGGCGCAGTCACTACCGGATTGAGGTGCAGAACCCTGAGCACGAGTACACCGGTGTTCGTTCAGCCAGGCTTGATGGCGTGGTGGTAGACGCCAAGGCGATCCCGCTGCGCGACGATGGTGCGGCGCACACGGTGGAGATCGTGATGGGCGCCCTGGCCGAGCGCGTCGAGCCCTCGCTGGCGGTGGTGCCGGCCGAAATCCCTTGAGCCATTCGTGGGCGCAGCGCCCCTTGCCAGCGACTCCCCGCCGCCGAGCGCAGACGTGCCAGGCATTTCAGTCACACGGCGTGTGACTCCTCTGCCGATCAGCGACTCGGCAGCGTGAGGACGACGGACGCGGACTGTTCGCGTCCGAGGATCACAGCGAGGCTGCCGGGGCCGGCCAGGCGGCCTTGGAGAAATCGCGGATCACGCCAGCCATCGGCGCCAGATTGCGGTAATTGTGCGGTTGGCAGCACCAGATAGGTGTCAGGCGGCAGCCCGGTGATGACGAAGGCGCCGCGGGCGTCGGTGTTGGCCAGCTGCATGAAGCGCGACTCACGATACCAGCGCTCCGCGTTGGTCGAGACGACGATCACCGGAGTGTTTGCCAGCGGCCGACCGCGCCCGTCCGTGACAGTGCCGGACAAACGACTCAGCCGATCGGTCAGCTCAATCTCGACCTCCGCACTCGATTCCGCCGGTGACCCGAACCAGAGCACGTCGTCGGTGACATCCCTTCCGCCGAGCCGAACCGACTCCAGGGCCCAGCCGGGCGGCAGACGACTGACCTTGATCCGCCGTGGCCCGTGCAACCCGCTCATGGCGAAGCTGCCATCGCTGTGCAGCTCGGCGACGGCCTGCGATGAGGAAGACAGGTCAGGGTCGACGCGGGTCCACGAAATCTCGACCCCGCGCCAGCGTGGGGGCGCCGCGGTTGATGCGGCGGCAGATAAGCGGCCGCGGAGCGTCGAGCCGGTGGACAACTGAACCGTGAGGCCCGTGATGTCGGTGTCCTCCACCAGCACTGGGAGCGCCACGAACTCGCCTTCATCCGAACGCGATCGTCCGCCCTTGTCGGCTCGGATGACATAGTGGCCAGGCGCCACGCTCGGAAAGACAAAGCTGCCGTCCGGTGAGATTTCCGCGTTGAAGCTGTCGACGGCCTTGGTCGGGTCGCGGGGCCTGAGCGTCAGCGCGGTCGTCGTGCCGGCGCCGGCAGCGTTGAGCAACCGTCCCGAGACGCGCGCCGTGGCTCTGCGCGTGAGGATGACGTCGAGGCCGCTCAATTCAGCGCCATTGTCGAGCGCGACTAACCGCGCCTGTGCCGCTTCTGTTGTTCCGGGAAAGAACGTCCGCGCAAAGCCGGGGGCGGCAATGGAGGTGCGTCCGTCGGTCGGCAGCGCGCTGATGGCGTAGGTGCCCGACCGCAGGCTGTGCAACCGGTATTCACCACGATCGTTGCTGCGGTACCCGCGACCGAGCGGCACGAGTTTCAGCGCGTCACCGTCGAATCGCTGCTCCCAGCACTGGACGACTGCGCCTTCTATCGGATCGCCGCTGTCATCGAGCACGCGTCCGGTCAGGGTCCCAAGTCGATTCAGTCTGACCGTGACGGTGACGTCGGCTCGAGCCACGTCGAGGCGTGTCGGCTGCGGCTGTACGTAGCCGTACTTGGCAGCAACGAGCCGATAGGAGCGGCCGCTGTCGATGGGAAACGCAAAGCGGCCGTCATCATCCCCCCAGACAACGCTAGGCGGATCGGGGGACTGCAGCGGTTCGAGCAGCACTTGGGGATGGGCGACGGCGTGGCCATCCGCGTCGATGACTTGTCCCGCAAGCGTTCGCTGGGGCTGTGACGCTTCCGGCTGGTCGCTGACGAGCCCGGCGCGGTCGCGAAATGCCGGAGCAGCCGCAGGGTTGACCGGAACGTTGAAGTCGATCCCAGACAACTCGTCACCGGCGGGCAGATGGAGGACCGCCGCCTCAGTGCCAGCAGCCAGGCCCGGGTAATACAGCGTGTAGTTACCTCCGTTGTAGAAAGGACGTAGCTGCGGGTTGGACGGAACCTGGATGCCGACGGTCATCACGCCGACGGCAAACGCCCCGCCTCGCAAACCGCTCAGGCGGTAGTCGCCATGGTCGTCGGTCTCGCTCTGCGCGACGCGGGCACCGTTGCCGCCCTCCTCCGCGGCAAAGACGACCGCGCCGACCATCGGGTCGCCGAACGCGTTGATCACCCGTCCGCTGATGTGTGCGGCGCGGATCAGTTCAATGCGCGCCGAGCGGCCGATGGCGACGCGCGCCGTAATGAAACCAGGCCGCGACACCCGAAGCATGGCGGTCGGCGCGGCAGGCTTGCCCAGTACGAAGCGTCCGTCGATATCGGTGTGGACTGTCTGGCCGCCGTTCGTGGTTTCAACGGTGAGCGACGCATGGGCGACCGGATCGCCGCCGGGTACGGCGATCACCACGCCGGCCACGGTCGCGTCACGGGTCGGGGGAGATTGCGCGTGGGCAGTGTGGCCGGGTGGCGCGAGCAGGCAGGCGACGACGGCGGCGGGTGCCACTCGTGTCATGGTTCGTCGCGAATTGTAGCGACCGGTGCGAATTTCTTCTCGAAATATTCAGTGTCCGCCATCGGTCTCAACCCCTGGTGTGGCGGCCCTCCGCGCTTGACACGGCCTCAGCGCGGGTCATAATCGGCGCGTGCGATTGAACTCGGTACGGAAATGGCTCGCGTGTATGCCCCGCACCAATCTGACCCTGGTTGTTAGCTTCACGACTGCGCTGACAGTGGCTCTGTCGGTGGTGGCGGTTTCCGGTCAGGCTCGCAAGCAGCCCGAACCGAGCACGGGCACCGGCCAGAAGGCCGCCCTGCGGACTGCCTGGGGCGATCCTGATCTTGGGGGAATCTGGACCAACTCCACGACGACGCCCCTCGAGCGGCCGGCCGCTCTGGCCGGCAGGCAGACGCTGAACGAGCGCGAAGCGGCCGAATTGCCGCAGCCAACCGCCGACGCTCCGCCCCCGGCTGGCGATCCGGGCACGTACAACGAGTTCTGGTGGGAACGGGGACGACGATCCACGCGCACGTCGCTGGTGGTGGACCCGCCCGATGGACGCATTCCGCCGCTGACGCCCGAGGCCGAGCGGCGCGAAAAGCAACCCATCTACAACACCGGGCGTAGCGGCACTGACTCGTGGCTCGACCGAAGTCTCTACGAACGCTGCATCACCCGCGGGATGCCGGACTCGATGATTCCCGGCTTCTACAACCACAACTACCACATCTTCCAGACACGCGACTACGTCGCCATCCTGATTGAGATGATCCACGACGTGCGGATCATCCCGCTCGACGGCCGCCCGCATGTGAACTCGTCGGTCGGACTCTGGCTGGGAGACGCCCGCGGCAGATGGGAGGGAGACACCCTCGTCGTCGACACCACGAACTTCACATACAAGAACAGCTACCGGGGCTCGCGTGAAGGCTTGCACCTGGTGGAGCGGTTCCGGCGGGTGGACGCCGACACGATCGACTACCAGTTCACCGTCGACGATCCCAAGACCTTTACGCGGCCGTGGACGGTCGCCACACCGATGGCGCGGACGCCGGGACCGGTCTACGAGTACGCGTGTCATGAGGGCAACTACGGCATGTACAACCTGCTGGTTGCCGCACGTGCCGAGGAGCAGGCCGCCAAGGAACGCGCGAAATAGCGCGCCGGCGCACTCCTTCTCTACTGCCGCTCTACTGCCGCTTCAGCACGAGCATGGACATGTCGTCGGGCTGGATGACGCCGGTGCCGAACTGATCCACGGCCTGGCGCACGACGTCGATCAGCTCGGCCATCGACGCACCTTGCCCTGCTCGCACCAGGTCGCCCACGCGCTCGGTTCCGAACTGCTCGGCGGCCGTGTTCGGATACTCCAACACGCCGTCCGAGGCCAGCACGATCACGTCGCCAGCCTCGAGTTCGAAGACCTGCGGTTGGGCAAGCGGCAGCCCACCGAGCATGCCCATCGGGACCGTCGTCGCCCCATGCCACTCGCACGCTCCTGTCGCCGCGTGGAAATGCAGTAGCGGCCCTTGCCCGCCCGAGTGGTACGTCACGGTGTGGGCGCTCGCGTCGAAGAGGCCCAGAAACGCTGTCACGAACTTGTTGTCGGGCAGGTCCTCAACCAACTGCTCGTTGATGCTGGCATAGGCGGCATCCAGGCTTGCGCCCATCCGCACCGCCATCCGGAGCATCGCCCGGAACTGCGTGATGCTCAGCGCCGGGGCAAGCCCATGACCGGTCGCGTCGCCGAGCAGCAGCAGGTGCCGGTGCCCGTCCAGTGAGATGACATCGTAGATATCGCCTCCGGTCTGATCGGCCTGCCGGCTCCAGGCCGCGATGTCGTAGCCGGGAATGGTGGGCATCTGGGTGGGAAACACCCGCTGCTGGGCCTCGTGCGCCAGGACCATCTCGTGCTCCAGCTTCTTCCTGGCCACCATGTCCGCGATGAGACGGACGCGCTGGAGCGCCACCGCGCACTGGGCCGCCACTGCCGACGCGATCTGCTCGTCTTCCGCGACAAACACGCCGCCGTTCTTGTTCAGCAACTGGAGGACACCCACCAGCACATCGTCGTGGCCGATGAGGGGAACCGACAGCATGCACCGCGTGTGATAACCGGTGGTCTGATCGACCTCGCGGTTGAACCGCGGATCCGCGTAGCAGTCGGGCACGTTGATGGCGCGCCGGCTGCGGGCGCACTCGCCGGCAAGCCCGCGCGCCGCCGGAAACCGGATCTCATCGACGCCGGTCGCCGTCGTGGTGTACAGCTCGTCGCGATCTCGATCGTAGAGGAATACGGACGCACGGTCGGCGTTGAGCATCGCGCGACCAGCGTCGATGACCTCGGTGAGCATGGTCGTCAACTCGTATGGCGCCGCAAGCTTGCGCGTGATGTCGAGCAGCCGTTCGAGCACGCCCGCATGCTAGCATCCGTAGACTTCCGACGACCACACCGCACGGAGACCGGCCCACATGCCCGACGCGCGACATCGGCAACCCCTGCTCCAGCGACGCCTTCCAGGGGCTGTCCTCCTGGCAGTGCTCGCCGCGGGCGTGTCCAGTCTTCCCGCGCTGCTCCCACGCGTTGCAGCGGCCGCGCAAGGATCGCGAGGCGCGATCGAGGGACGCATCACGTTGTCGTCGACGGCTCAGGCCAGAAGCCTCGATCGGTACACGTCCGATACCGGTGAGTCTCGAGAGATCCAGCAGGTGCCCGTCGTGGTCTACATCGAAGGCACTGTGCCTGACTCGCCACCGGCGCGGCCCTCGGGCACCACCGCGCTCGTGCAGCGGGGGCAGGCCTTCTCGGCCACGGCGCTGGTCGTCCCCCTCGGCACGCAGGTGAGCTTTCCCAATGGCGACCCGATCTTCCACAACGTCTTTTCCTACTCGCGTGCCAAACGGTTCGACCTCGGACGCTATCGGCAGGGAGAAGCCAAGACCGTGGTCTTCGATCGGCCGGGCTACGTGAAAGTCATGTGCGAGGTCCACAAGTGGATGCGCACGGCTGTTGTCGTCGTTGAAAACCCCTACTACGCGGTGGTCGCCGAGAGTGGGCAGTTCCGCATTGATGGCGTGCCGCCTGGTCACTACCGGCTCGCCATCGAGCATTTCGACCGGCGCACATCTGTCGAGGTCGACGTCCCAGCGGGAGGCGTGGCGCGCGCCGACGCGCGGCTATGACACCACCCGGGCCGGCGCCGCGGCGCGGCTGGCGCCGCATCGTGCCGGACATGAGCTTTCGCGTCCGCCTGCTCATTGCCCTGGCCGGCAGCGTCGGGCTCCTCAGCCTCGCCAACCTCGCGGTCGTCGGCCTCGAGCGCCAGCGTCAGGTGGACTGGACGGTCCAGCGTGCGGCGCTGCGCGCCGAGCGTGCACTGGAGGAGCTCGAGCGGTTCCGTCGTGCCGACCTCGCACGGGTCGCCAGGCGGCTCACCGGCTCGATCCGGGTGACGGCCGCGCTCGATGCCGCCAGCGGCGGCGATGACCTCGACGAGTTCGTCGAACAGGTCCGGTACGAACTGGCGCTGGCCGAATTGAAGGAAGGACTCGTCACCTTCACCGATGCGACGGGCCGGCCGATCGTCACGCTCGTCGACAACGTCCCGGTGCCGGATCACGGTGCCGGCGACGACGTGTTCACGAAGGCGCTCAAGGGCGATGCCGAGACCGCCACTGGCTATCGACTCGTGCAGGGACAGCTCTACTCCGCGCAGACCGCACGCCTCGAGCTGTTTGGTGCCGTCGTTGGCTCGGTCACCCTCGGCTTCCCTTTCAACGACGACGTCGCCACGCGGCTCGGGGCGATCGTCGAGTCGGACGTGTGCGTGTCGTCTGGGGGACGCTGTCTGGCGGCGACGCCTGCGGCCCGCGTCGGCGCCCTCGCCGCGCCGGTGCTGCAGGCCACGGGCGCCGAGGCGCCGGTCTTCTCCACTATCGGCGGGCACCGGTTTGCGCTCGTGCCACGGGTGCTGGCGCGTGGGGCAGGCGTATTCGCCGTCCTCGCCGTGCCGCTCGACGATGCGCTGCGGCCGTTCGACCGCATCGGTACGGTGGAGCGAGCGTCGGCGGCCGCGGCACTCGGCGTCGCGCTCGTGCTCGGCCTCTTGCTGGCCACGGCCTTGAGCAGACCGATTCTTCGGCTCGTACGCGCGACCGAGCGAGTCGGCCGGGGCGACTACGAGTTCGACGTGGAGGTGCCCGGGCGTCACGAACTCGGCGCGCTGGCGATCGCGTTCAACCAGATGATCGAGGGGCTCCGCCTCAAGGAGCGCTACCGCGGCGTTCTGGGAAAGGTGGTCTCGACCACGGTCGCTGAAGAGCTGATGAAAGGCGACGTGCATCTCGGGGGTGAAACCCGCGACGTCTCAACCCTGTTTGCGGACCTTCGCGGCTTCACGAAGCTGACCGAGCAGGCGGCCCCCGAGACGGTGCTGGCCATGCTGAACGAGTGGCTCGAGCTGGCCGCCGAGGCCATCGAACTGGAAGGCGGCGTCGTCGACAAGTACGTGGGTGACCAGGTCATGGCGATCTTCGGGGCCCCCATCCCGCAGCCCGATCACGCCGCCAGGGCGGTGCGCGCCGGTCTGCGGGTGCGAGACCAGACCGACGCGCTCAACCGGGTGCGGCAGGCCAGGGGTGAAGAGCCGCTCGGCGTCGGCATCGGGGTCAATTCGGGTCCCGCCGTGGCGGGCAACACAGGGTCGCAGCGACGGCTCAACTACACGGTGCTTGGCGCCTCGGTGAACGCCGCCTCCAGATTGTGCTCGGAGGCCGGATCCGGCGAGTTGCTCATCTCGGAAGAGACCTACCAGCAGGTCGCGGCCAACGTGGAGTGCACGATCATGCCGCCCCGCACGTTGAAGGGATTCTCGCGCGAGACCAGCCCCTACTCGGTACACACGTGGCGAGGCCTGGTGACGGCCCTTCTGCTGTTGTGTGCCATTCCCGGTGCGGCTCACGCGCAGTGGCTGGACCTGCCGACGCTCTCGTCACTCGGCCTGGAGTACGTGTCGCCAGGCGGGCGCGTGCAGGTGCGCCCAACTGTGCGGATAGACATTGACGGGTTTGTCCCGCAGGACGAGCCAGCGTGGCATCTGGGCGAAAGCGACCCGTTCGTCGCAGGGCGGGCCAGCCTGTTTCTAGACGCGGCCCTCGGCCGGCACTTCTTTGCGTCGGCCGAGCTGCGCGCCGACCGGGGCCAGCCGGCGAGGGCGGGCCGTATTCAGGGACACCTGCAGCAGGCATTTGTGCGCTTCGTACCCAGGCCTGGCCACCGATTCTCGATCGAGGCCGGCAAGCTGATTTCGCCGTTTGGCAACTATCCGCGGCGCGCGCATACCGACGACGACCCTTTCGTGCGGCCGCCGCTGCCCTACGACTACCGCACCGTGATGTCGCCGGTGGAAGTGCCCGGCACGGCAGACGCCGTGTTCACGTGGAAAGACCGCCCGCCGTTTCGAGCCGGTGGTCTGCCAGTGGTCTGGGACGTTCCGTATCCCATCGGTGCTGTCGTCAGTGGAGGAACCGGTCCGCTGCGCTTCTCGGTCGGCATCACCAACACCGCGCCGTCGGCAGACCCGGCCGACTGGAACACGTTGACGTTCCGTGGCGCCGCGGGGCCTTCAGTCGTTGGTCGCCTGACCTGGAGCGTCGTGCCCGAGCTGCAGGTTGGTGTCTCTCACAGCCGGGGCCCGTATATGCGCCCCGACGTGCGCGACCCGCGCGGCCCGATCGCCATTCCCGGGCAGGACCAGGAGACCACGGGCATCGAAGCCTCCGTCGCCCGTGGTCACCTGTCGGTGCACGGGGAACTCCTGCTCAACAGCTGGGAGGTGTTCCGCGCCACGGCGGCGCCGCGGGACGTGTCGTACTACACCGAGGCCCGGATGCGGGTTGTCGCGGGGCTGTTTGGCGCCGTCCGCATGAGCGGCATCCATTTCCGAGACCTAGCCCAGTCAAGCGGTGTGCGCGATCGCTGGGACTACGACGTGCGGCGGCTCCAACTCGGTGCCGGGTATCGGCTCGGCCGCACGACCGACGTACGCGCGGAGTACATGATCAACAGCACCAGCGATCGCGACGATCCCCGAGACAACCTGGTCTCGCTTCGCTGGGGCTGGACCTTCTGACGCGCCCGTGTCCCTTCGTCCCTCAGCGCGCCGCGGCCATGCGGCCCGGCACGTTGCCCTTGGGACGAAACGCCACCAGCTGAGAGGGCGACCCGAGCACACACCAGATCGTGCCCGCCTCGTGCGGATCCAGTTCCATCTTGGGCGTGTGCATCCGCAGACCCGGGTACGGGACGTACGTGAACGTCTTCGTCTTCTGATCGAACTTCACGAGCGAGTTGTAGGTGCCGTTGTCGATCCAGATGTTGTCCTCTTCATCTGACCGGATCTCGTACGGGTTTCCGTACTTGAGCGGCATCGTGTACTCCTTCACCTCGCCCGTGGACGGGTCGATCATGCCGATCATGTTGCCGAAGTACTCGGCGACCCAGACGCGGCCCTTCGAGTCGGCAATCGGCCGGCGCGTCGGGTACGACACCTTGAAGACCGTCCATTTCTTCGCGGTGGCGTCGTACATCGGCACCACCGGCTGACTGAGCCCAGACATCCACACGCGGTCCTTGGCGTCGACGATCATCCCGTAGCCAGTCCAGCCCTTGACCGGCACGTCGATCTCGGTGGCCACCTTGGTCTTCATGTCCACGCGCCCCAGCTTGTTCGTCTCGGCGAAGTACGTGTAGAAAAGGTTGCCCTTGGAATCGGGCTGGAGCGTATGCGGTCCGCCGCCCTCAGTCGGCAGCCGATAGCGTTCGATCTGGCCGCTCTTGGGATCGAGCCGGCCAATCCGGTCGCCCGAGAGCTCCGCCCAATAGACGCTGCCCTTCTCCTCGATGATGCCGTGCGGGGTGACATTCAGATTGCCCGGGTTCTTGATGAACACCTCCCGGGTCCGCTGCTCCATCGTCATCTCGGGCTTGCTGGTGTCGACAGACACGATCGACCCCGTGTGGTTGCCGGAGACCCAGACGAGACCGCGCTGCGCCTTGCTCGGCGCGATGTCGTGCATGCGGCGGTAGGGCGCTTCGTTGGAGTAGGTCAACCCCTCGGGAATGGGGGGCACCTCGTACTCGACGTAGAGCACCTGAGACAACGCGTCCTCGTCTCGCACGAACTGGTCGAGCTTCAGGTCGCGGCGCTTCGCACTGGGACCGAAGTTTGTGACGAGGTACTTCACGACCTCGGCCTGTTCCTCGACCGACATGGTCTGGCGTGAGACCACCGGCACGCCCGTCGACATGTAGGCCACCTTGCCCGCCGGATCGAACATGCGGTTCACCCGCCGCTTCCACTCCGATTCACTCCGGCCGGCCAGATCGTGCCACCCGCTCGGGCCGTGGCAGGGAAAGCACACCTTGATCATGCGGTCGCGGATGGGCGAAGGCGGGTACAGCGTGTCGAAGTCGACGAGTTCGGCCGGCCCGCGGGCGCGGCTGCCGGGCGCCGTGGTCTTGTAGTCTTCCTGCGAGACGGAAGCCGCCGCCCCCGCGCCTTCGGCCACCACCGCCCGCGCCTTCACCGCGATGTCGACGGTCCGTGCGTCAGCCGCCTTCAGCTCGACGTTCTGGACCGGGGAGTCGAGGTTGTCCTCGAGGACGCGCACGTCGTACGTGCCGGCGGGCAGGTTGTAGAACTGGTAGCGCCCCTTCGAGGTGAACACGGTGTAGGTCACCTTGCGCCCCGTGTCGCGCGCTTTCACGCGCAGCGCCCGGACCTCGCCTCGGTCAGCGGTCACTCGTCCGGACAGTGACGCGCGCGCCGACTGCCCCTGCGCCCGCGTCGTTGGCCCCGCCATGGCCAGTGCGATGAGTCCTGCCGCCGCGATCGTCCTGCGTGTCCGTGTGTGCATGCGCCCCTCCGGCGGGGGTCATCCTAGCGCCGACGTGCGCCTGCTGGCAACCGCATAAACGGCTCGAGAACGCCCGTTGCCCGCGGCGCCGAAGTCGCCGTCACCCGAGTCCAGGCTTCCGCGACGCCCACCTGCAGCCCGCGGCGTTAGACTTGGCCCAGAGGAGGGCGCCATGACCGACACGAACTCGTATCGCGAACCCGACCCGTCGCTGGTGACTGTGACTCACGTGACGTATGGCCTGCACGCCCTGGGCCTGGCGCTTGGCGCCTTCGGTGCGGCCACCGTCGTCGGCTCATTCCTGTTCGGGTGGCCGTCGATCATCGCGGTGATTCTCAACTACGTGAAGCGGGGCGAGGCCCGTGGCACCTGGCTCGAATCGCATTTCACCTGGCAGATTCGCACGTTCTGGTTCGCGATGCTCTGGTCGCTGGTCGTGCTGATCGTGGGTGCGCCGCTGACGCTCGTGCTGGTCGGCTTCGCGATATGGGCCGTGGGCCTGTTCCTGTTGGGCGTCTGGGCCATCTACCGCGTAGCGCGCGGCTGGATGGCGCTGCGCGACCGCCACGCGGTGGCTCCATGAAGCGGCTGAAGCTGGGTTATTCACCATCCAAAGGTAGGAGCGTGCGCGCCCGCGCGAGTGCGGCCTCAAGGGTCGGCAGCAGGTTCTCGTCGCCGATGTGGTGATGAAACTCGGCGCGCTCCATCATGCGAGCTGGTTGGTCCCGCATGCCACAAAGCAACAGCGTCCGTCCGCTGTCTTGGAGCACATCTGCGAAATGCTCCATGGCGTGCAAACCTGTGCCATCGATCGCCGTCATGTTGCGCAAACGCAGGATGACCACTTTGGGAAAATCAGGCACGTCCCGTTCGAGTTCTAGCAGCTTGTCGGTCCCACCAAACAGAAACGGACCGTGGATCCGGTAGATCGCGACGTCGTCCGGAATCTGCTGCAGTTGCAGACTATGTGCACGGCCATGCCGAACATATTCTGGCGTCACCAGCGCGACGGTCGTGGTCGTGGTCACACGGCGTATGTAGAGCAGCGCGGCGAGAATCATTCCGGCTTCGACGGCGACGGTGAGGTCGGCAAATACCGTCAGCGCGAAGGTGATGAACCACACGGCGGCCTCGGCTGCGCCGAGTTTGATGACCGCGGGAATCTCCAACCACTCGCCCATGTCGTAGGACACGATCATCAAAATGCCGGCGAGAATCGCGAGCGGGATATGGCGCGCGAGCGGCGCGGCGAACAAGAGCACCATGAGCAAGGTAAGGGCGTGCGCGATCCCAGCAATCGGGCTGCGCGCACCAGCGCGAATGTTGGTGGCGGTTCGCGCGATCGCCCCGGTGGCCGGCAACCCGCCAAACAACGGCGACAGGATGTTGGCGAGCCCCTGCGCGGTGAGTTCGACGTTCGGATCGTGATGGTCTCCGGACATGCGATCCGCCACGACGGCGGAGAGTAGCGACTCGATGGCGCCGAGCATCGCGACGGTCAGCGCCGGCGAGAGGAGCGTCAGGACGAGATCGGGTCTGAAGGTCGGGAGGTGAAAGGCCGGCAGCCCGCTCGGCACGCCACCAAATCGTGTGCCAATGGTGTCGACCGGCAGGCCGACGGCCAGTGCGGCCGCGGATCCCGCCAACAGCACGAGGATGCTTCCCGGAATCCGGCGCGAGAGTTTCCTGAGCACCAGAATAGTGATAACCGTGATCAGGCTGAGTAGAGTCGCGACACCAGAGACGGTTCCGGCGTATTCGAGAAGTACTTTGGCACGCCCCAGGAAATCACCAGGCACGTCGGGTGTGGTCAGACCAAAGAAGTCGCGAATCTGGGTGCTGGCGATCAAGACGCCAATCCCGTTGGTGAATCCGATCACCACGGGACGCGGGATGTATTTCACGGCCGTCCCCAGCCCCGTCAGCCCCAGCAGAACGAGAATGACGCCGGCCATGAGCGTGCACATGAACAGCCCATCGAGGCCGTAGGTCGCGACGATGCCCGCGACCACGACGACGAAGGCCCCGGTGGGTCCGCCAATCTGGGCGCGAGAGCCACCGAACGCCGAGATCACCCCACCGGCGATGACGGCGCAGTAGATGCCATTCTGCGGCGGGACCCCGGAGGCGATCGCGAAGGCCATCGCAAGTGGGAGCGCTACGAGCCCCACCGTGACGCCCGCGATGAGGTCAGCGAGGAATGCTTCCGATGAATAGCCTGCTCGCAGGACCTCCACGAGCTTGGGCATCGGGAACGATGAAACGGGATTCCCGCCAGGAACACTCGCACTGTTTGGCATAGTGATTTGGATAGGCTCGATGAAGCATCCGCTAACGGTTCGACATGTCCCGGCGGCCGCTCAAAAAATGTTTCTGCAGCCACGCCCCGTCAGTGTCGATCGCAACGGCCGAAAATCGATGATGACGAAACGGTTCGAGCGGGATGTCCGTTTCAACCATGACCATCAGACACTGAATGCCGTCGTTGTGTGCCGCGGTCTCAAGACCGGCAATCAAGGCAGCGCACACTTCGTCACGTGTGGTCTCGCGCAGGCCCGGATCCAGCAGGAACTCCATCACCAGTCGAACGTCGCTCTCCACCCGGTGGTAGGCCGCCAATCCGACTGGCCGTCCAGCGGCTTCTGCGAGAACACACTCTGACAAGCGGAGGTAGCGCCGCCGTCGTCGGTTGAGGGAGTGGCGCAGGACACCTTCCGGGGCGTCGAGTGGGACGGCCCCGTCACCACCTTGAATGACGCGCAGGGCAAGGGGGCCAAGGCTCCCGACAATCCCATCCACGGTGTGGGTGCTCCAAGGGACCCTTGTTTCGGCCTGTACTCGCTGCCACGCACGCGGAACATTCGCCACGTGTCACACTCCATGCCCATAGCCCGGGCACTCGAGCGGCTCGTCTGCGGATTCGACCTCCACGGGCAGCGCAAGTGACTTTCGGATCGCGGCCAGGGCGGCGCCGAGATCGTCGGAGGATTCGGCTCGGGCGTCGAGTGTAGGTCCGCAGGCACGAACGGCCTGGGCTTCCGCCCCCCCCTGCGCACCTCTTGTCTCGTTGTCTCGCAGAGGCATCAGTCGTGGTACTCCCTACCGAGGTGCGTGATCAGCTCTTCGCCTTTGAGGAAACGGAGCCCGCTCTTCGCCCGGAGTCATCGTGCCGAGCAGGGCGATGGTCTCGCTCAAATGCGAGTTGAAGTACTGCTTGAGCAGATCGAGGATTTGGATCAGCACAGGGTCTCGAAGGGTGTAGAAGACCTGGTTTCCCACTTTCCGGCTGACGACAATCTGCTTTGCCCGCAAGACGGAGAGGTGCTGAGACAGATTCGCCGCTTCCACTTGTAGTGCTGCGAGTAACGCACCGGCGCTGACCTCACCATCTCGCAGGGTCTCCACAATCGCGATGCGTATGGGATGAGCAAGCGCTTGGAAGACCTGAGCCTTGAAGCTTCGTAAGGGAGAGTTCACGCCCTCATCAATATCATTACTTTCGAATTATCGCAATTTCGAATATTCGTTATCTGTAATTAGCGGGCGAAGAAGGTGCTGGCAGACATCGAGGGCGACGTGTATGAGCGGGAAGGCTCCGCGTAGCACACACCGTGACGGCGCGACGGCGCAGACGGAGTCGTGCCAGACGCGCTGCGTGCGGCCACTCAGCGAGCGGCGGGCAGGCCGACGACGATGAGCACCGCGTAGTCCTGCTTGCGGCAGCCGTTCACCGTGGGCATGGCGGCGTCTGGAGTCACCGGAAAATTCCTGGTCCGCACGTTCTCCGGCGAGCACGCGTCGTTACCCGTTGCGGGCGTGTAACGCGCCGAACGGCATGCGAGATGGGTGACATCGTGGAGCGTGGCGCCCTCGGCGAGTTCCCACCGCTGATTGCCGTTCTTGTCTTTGGGCTGAATGGTGAGCACCGTTGTCACTTGGCGGTCGCCCGTGACGAGGTACTTCCCGGCAGGCAGCGGAAAAGTCGGCTTCTCCATGATCAAGCCGTGTTCCTCCAGCCACCAGTCCGCAGCGTCGAATTTCCACTGTGACGGCGCGACGCCGCCAGCCGCCTTCAGTTGATCGTAGCGGTCCAGTTTGCAGCCACGCGGGCCCGGGTCCTGGCTCCAGAGGCCCCATGATTGCGCCCCGGTGCCGGAGGTGGCCTCAGGGTCTCCCAGCGCCGCGATGTACTGCGGCTCGATGCGACGGAATTTCGAGAGATCGGCGGCTGCCCCCTGCGCTGGCTGCTGCAGGCCGACCGCCAACAGAAGCGAGCCCATGGCGAGGAGCCGGCGGCTCACGGACGGCACGAAGTGGCGGACGTTCATGCGACTCCTCCAGTGAACAATCTGACGGCATGCTACACCCACACGGTCCCCGCGTGGGGGCGGTGATCACGATACGGCACCACTTTGGACAACCGGTAGTTACAAGGGCCCTTCCGGGCGCCGAAACCGCCGGAAGGCGCGAGAACTTGTTGAGGGAAAGTGGTGCGCCGCACTGGACGATTTCCGCAACTGGCTCGTTCGGGTGGCGCGAAAATCGCTAGCCGCCAGCTTCCCCTTCAGGCCTTCAAGATTCTTTCGAACAAGTCTCCGTAAACCATCGTTTGACGTAACTCGCGCGCAATCACGACGGTCAGATTCAGCTCGTGTTGGTAGCGGTCTAGGATTCTGGCAGCAGCACCGCCAGTTGAGGCCACGGGGAACACAGGCACTCCGGGTCTGAGCCGCCGAAACAGGTCAAACTCGTCTTCGACCCCCTTCATTCCGCCGAGGAAAACGGCCGCGGAAAACGGGCCACTGTCGATCATGCGGTTTCTCATCAACTGAAGACTGGAAACCGGATCGCCATCGACGGCCTCAGTCCATCGGACGCCTCTAAACGCCACGGCCTCCGGCGGTGCTTGAGCGCGAAAGAATTCGCTCTGAAAGACTTCCAATCTATCAGTTGCTTGAAGCGACTCCGCCACCGCCAAGACGAGGGGTGAAATGGCAGGGTGTCCACCGAACACTAATCGCCCCCGCGTCAACGTCACCCCGCTCACGGCTCTCGTTGCCTCACGAATCGCAACCGCGTCGGAAGTTTGAAAGTAGACCGGCTCTCGCTTGGGATCCGGCACACCCACCGACATGAACACTCGAGCATTCATAGCTCGCTGATCCATTGCGTCAGTTCATCAGTCGCAAGGACGGGAATCGGAAGGAATCCGTTCAACCATCCCAAGTGAGTTCGGCGCCGCTGAATCACACCCAGAGCGTCGTACAGTATGACCCCGCTCGCGACCACGCCGTCGCACGAGTCACAGGACCGATGGACCTCTATCGAATCAGGATGTCCAACAACTGGGAATACGCGTCTCACACCTCCGGCGCGATCCACGACATCGATGAATCGAGCCGGCTGGATGTTTGCGTCTAGACCTGCGGCTTGAGTCCGCGCCCACAGTTCGCCGGTTATCCGGTTTCGTCGTGCTGCTAGTGCCCGGGCTCGCATTCCTTCCGCCGTGGCTACCACTCGCTCAATCGCCCCAGCCGACAGCTCCACGTCCAACCCTCCAGTCGGACTTGTCGACTCAAAGTCATCGGCACTCAGATAGATCGGCTCGCAGAAGTCGGTGCCTTCGAATCTGGCGTGCTCCGGCCAAATTAGCTGCAGCACCGCGAGCCCGAGCGCTTCCGCTCTTGCCAATTCCGCCGCGACCCACCGGCTGGACAATGCTCTCGGGCTATCAAGCAACACCAGCAGATCTGAGTCCGCCATCCGATCCCATAACACCGACTGAAACTCGGCCCCGCCGCGAACGCTGTGGGTATCGAGGAACACGTCACAACCACGATCATCGAAGTGTCGATAGAGTTGCGTGGCGACCTTCGTCGCTTCATCGCGTCTATAGCTCACAAACACTAGGCGTTTCTGACGAATCAAATGCAATTCTTCTAGAACGAGCTGCGCAGCCGTTTCCAACGTGATCTTCGGACCGCTGGCGTCGATGCCATTAATCATCGCCAAACTGTCCGGCACGTACTGACGATAGTCATTCAGATTCGGCACGATCGGAAGTATGTACGTGCCGCTGTCTTTGAGCTTGGATATCGCATCGTCCACTCCTGCGAGGCGCACACGGGCGCCAAAGAAGGCAACCGCTGTCGGCGCGCGTGACACATCAACCGCGTTCGGCGCCGGATCTATGAAAACGTCAAGCTCTGAATCAGCGGACAGACCGAGCTCCACCAGATGCCTCTTGACTATCGCGATTAGCGCAATCGCCTGGTGGCGATCACCGAATGTCACAAGCTGATACTTCGATGTTGAAGTCATCGTAGTCGTTCTGCGTTGGCACCTTGACGTAGTTTCTGTGCACTGACAGGCCAACAGAATGGCGCACGGCTACAACCGTATACAGATTGAGCCCTGTATCGTGCATCATAGGCCGGTTTGTGGAGGGAGAGATCGATATGGCTTCCTACGGTAGTCGACGTCACGTCTTCATTAGTCATCACCACGCAGACGACCAGTCCGTCACCGACATGACCGACCTTCTTGCCAAGGGCGGTCATGCGATTCGCAATAGTTCGGTGAGAATGAAGCCGGCCAACCAAGACCGCATGGACCGTGGGTTGATCAAAGACGAGACGATTCGACGCATTCTGAGGATGAAGATCTCGTGGGCGGGCACAGTGGTCGTCCTGATCGGCGCAAACACACACACACGGCCGTGGGTAAACTGGGAGATTGAGGAAGCCAATCGCCAAGGCAAGCGAATTGTCGGTGTCTTTATCCGCGGCGGCACGAATGCCGACGTGCCGTCGGCACTGGAACGCCATGCCTCCGCAATGGTCGGATGGAACACCGACCGAATCGTCGACGCAATCGACGGAAGCGAAAACGACTTCCAGAACTCGGACGGGTCACCGAGGGCACATGCGCATGCGCGCACGTCATTCAAGTGCTGACATGAGCCAGGTGTACATCTACGTCGTCGATAGAGATTTTGGATTCGCGCCCAACCCATTCCATGGCAGCTGCACTTTGGCAACCTGCAAACCAAGGCTTCGGCGCGTTTGCAAGGCTGGCGACTGGGTGATCGGGGTGGGCGGCCGGCGTCTGAAAGCGACCGGGCGGTGCGTCTTTGCGATGCGGGTGACGAAGACGATGTCGTTCGACCGCTACTGGCACGATCCGGGCAGCTTTGACAAAAGACCGGTCAGAAACGGCAGCTTGCGAATGATGGTTGGCGACAACGTCTATTCGCGCGACCCGTCAACAGGGCAATGGCACCAGGCAGATTCTCATCACAGCAATTCTGACGGAACACCCAATCCGCACAATCTAAACAACGATACGGGTATTGACCGCGTGTTGATCTCGACGGACTACTTCTACTTCGGCAAGAGCGCGCCACTAATCCCAGTTTCGATTCTCGAAGATCTCGGGTATAGGAACGGCCGCAACTATCGATCTTTCAGCCTGACGCAGGGAACTCCACTCATTGCGTGGCTTCACGACGCGTACGGAAATCGCAAGAATCTCGTCGTTGACGATCCGTTCGATTTCGATAACGGACACAAACGATATTCGGTTCACGGAAACAAAATCAGTTAGTCGCGCTAGCCTTACTACGTTCCCCGTAGATGCATCGCAGTGCGCGCGCGAACTCCAGGTGACCGCCATAGCTGGGGTGCCGGACCAACGCCGATTTCAGCCCTAGGCGCGCCGCCGCCCTGGCGGCGTCATTACCCAGCGTCACAACCACGCGCGGTCGAAGCCAATCAAGAAGCGCGGCCAAAATATCCTCTGCCTCTCGAAATTCGGCGACGCGGTGGGGTCGATTGCTCATGGGATTCTGAGGGTCGTAGGGATGAAACGGAAATACATTCCAGAGGAACGTCCGCGCCCGCAGCTCTCGGATCATCTTCCAGACTTCGGTCGCTGTTCGTTCTGCGACGATGTCGCCCGCCGTCGCTTTCTCCAGGCCATGAATCGAGAAGTGCTCTGCCAACGCCGCGAGTTGCCGCTCGTCGGTCAGCGCGATGCCAGTTCGGCGCGCGCCTCTGTACCCGCAGTCACGGCCGAGCCAGACGGAATCAATTCCTCGATCAGCAGCTTTCTGGAGGTAAAGCAGCAGATTAGAGCGCCGAATCGCTGCGCTAGTCGCGTGGTCGTGCTCAGGACAGACATCGCTGTATGGATTGAACACAGATGGCAAAGATACCTGCTCCAAGGCAGCCACGAAGGTTACCGGCGTCATTCTTGAAGCCTTTCGAATGAGATAGATCTTGAAAGGAGATCAGCAGTGACGATTCCGCGGCGATGATGTTTTAACTGCCGGAATACCCTATAGCCCTCCAGGATTGCTCTCTCCCATTCCCACAGAGCGCATTGTTCAACCTCAAACCCGCTGACGAATTCCGGAATCAACTTCAGGAGTGGGTAGTCTAGTGAGCCCAGCCCGTCGAAGTGATTTAGGCGAAGGGCCCGATGAAAAATCAACGTCGACAGTCCCTCCTCGATCAAGATGGCGCGCGCCCCGTCTTGCGCCTCATCGACGGCCGGGTTGCTCTTTCGTTTCACTCTAAAGAGGGCTCGGAGCACCGGCGACCAACCGAGCACCGCGGCATTGGCCAAATGAAAGACATCATGAAACCGATAGTCGTCGTCCACCATCTTGTTATCGGTAAGTCGATCGCCGATATTGATGCCGTTGCACTGTTGAATAACGGCCGTCCTCTTGCCTCGTGAACGCTCGAAAATATGCATCCGGATGCGCCTGGGCAGCTGTTCCAGCGAGTCGTATGAGTCATCAAATAGAGCAGTGGGGCGACGCATGTCAGGCCATCGACTTTGAATCTTCTTGATATTGATCGCCGCCACTTCACCCAGATCAACGCCGGCAGTGTGCGCCGATGCCAGCAAGGCCCGAAAGATATCCACAAGATGCCCCGACAAGGCGTCCCTGTTCTGCACGACTCGACCTAGGTGGAAGTCGTTTAGCAGAAGACCCACCTTTCCGGCGAGCGCGATCACTGACTCCTCGAACTGAGGCGAGGATGCGGAAGCATCACATTGACCTTGAACGTCGCCAAACGTTCCGAACTTGTCGACGGACACCTGATCCCAATCCTCGAGGCCGCGGAACGCGCGCTGGGCGATTACACTCAAGTGAAGTGACGCCCGCGTCGCGATGTTGCTGAAGTACCAAATGGCGTCGCCAAACTCCTCCTGCACAGCCTCGCGGTATCCGATGAACGATTCTCGATCTCGTTGCTTCTTTTTCAGGGCGCTCAGGAGAGTTCCGACCTCGCCAAAAAGACCGAGCAGAAAGAAGCCGAGCGCATCTAGGCCCGCGTCCTTGTTCTGATCCGTCTGCGCCGCGATGCCTTGGTACTGGTTAAGCGAAACGAACTCTTGCATGCGTCGAATCTCCAGAGGGCCGATTCTACAGGATGGGGTCCAATCACTCGCTGGCACGGGGAGAGTGCAGCAGATTCGGCGCCGCCGGCTTGGTCGCTTCGTTCCTCAAGGTGCGATCATCCGCTCGTGGCGCCCGTTGTCTTGCGGGTGGCCGGGTTTGCTGCGCTCGATCTGAATGCCCAGTCGTAGCCACCACACGGACAGCTTGCTGAGTCCGTACAGCGCGTGGGCCGACGCGAACGGGACGCCGTTGTCCGTCCGAATCGCCCCCGACCGAATGCTTTGAACGTCTGCTCGAACACGGTGAAGGCGAACCGTTCCTGCGTCGTCGCCAGCGCCTCGCACGTGAGCAAATAGCGGCTCGCGAAATCGGTGATCGTCAGCGGGTAGTAGTAGCGGCGATTTCCCAGCCGGAATTCGCCTTTGTAATCCGCACACCACAGGGCATTGGCTGTCGTGGGGCCGAGAGTCCCGTCCCGCGGGTCGTGTGGCGTCGGCGACGCCGATGCTGCACCAAATGATGCCGGTCCAACACCGCGTGCACCGTGCTGATCTCGGGCAACGCTGTCCCCGAGATCTGCTTTGCCAGCTTCTCCCGGATCTTTGGCGCGCCCCACCCGGGATATTCGCGCTTCAGTCGAACGATCGTCGCCTCCACCGGCGCGGGCAACCGATTCGCCCGCCGATACGGGCGCCGACTGCGATCGGTGAATGCCTGTAGGCCCTCGTCCTTGTACCGATCGAAGATCTTGTAGCCCGTCTTGCGGGAGATGCCGAACTCGGCGCACAGCGGCGCCATCTTCTCCCCGTCGAGCAGGCGCGCGACAAACCGGAACCGCTCGTCCATGGTCTGACACTCCTTCCAAGACATGCCCCCTCCTCTGAAGGGGCAAAAGTGTCACCCATGTGTCCGGAATACGCTGTTACCTATGTCTCAGGAAGGACATCATTCTGAACGAGTTCACTCAATCAGAGGGTTTGAGGTTTGCCTTGAACAACCCTCTGGCCACACTCACCGCACAGTTCCTCAGAGAGCGCACGTTTCTCAAGAATGTGAGCCCGAAAACGCTCATCTGGTATCGGGTGGCGTTCAGCACTTTCGAGCGGTCATTCCCGAAGGGGGTAGAGCCGGCGTTGCCCACGAAGATGAACCTGCAGCGCTTCGTCATCGCGCTTCCTGAACGGGGCCTCGAGCCGGTGACCTGCAACACCTACATCTCGGCGATGAACACCTTCGCGCTCTGGCTGCAGCAGGAAGGCCACGCGAAACGAACGAGTGAAGGTCTCTCGAAGCTCCGGGGCAACAGTTGGACGTCCAAAACAAAGGCCTTGTGGCGCGCCGGCGAGTGGCCGCGGCCACTGGATCCGCCGTATCGCGGCCTGGAGGAGCTGACCTACCCCTTCCACGACCACACGATCGCGGTCACCCACTGCGGGCGTATCTGCTTCAATGGCCGCAAAGTGAACCCGAGTCATGTCTTCGCGGGGCAGAACGTCGGGGTGACTCAGGTGGGCGACCGCATCTGGCTCGTCACCTTCATGCAGTACGATTTGGGCTATTTCGACGATGAGACGTGCCGTCTCGAGCCGATCGCGAATTCCTTCGGCCCGAAAGTGTTACCGATGTCTTCGGAATGAACTGTCACCCATGTGACCGGAATACACCTGAAGCAGATGGCTCCTCGGGCTGGATTCGAACCAGCAACCCTCCGGTTAACAGCCGGATGCTCTGCCGTTGAGCTACCGAGGAATATGAGGAACTACGCGGCGTGCCTGCGTGCCATTTTCTGCGCACGCGGACCCGCCATGGTACTTCGTCGGCCAAAGCGGGTCAATGCTGTAGGGGCGGCGGCGGAGCCGGCAGAAGATGAAGGCAAGGCAGGTTCGTCCGCCTGCCTTCATCCCTCCGACCGAACTTCTAGACGACTGCTAGACGACGTGCGCCTCAACGGTGATCTGCATGGTGCCGCGATACGCGTTTGATACCGGACAGCCCTTCTCGGCCTCCGACGCCAACGCAATGAACGCCGCCGCGTCAATGCCCTTCAGGCCATGCGCAACGGCCTTCAGCTTCGAGGTGGTGATCTTGATGCCGGCGTCGCCCTTGTCCGCAACAACCGTGGCAGAGATGTCGAGCCGGTCGGCCGAGCCGCCCTTCTTCCCAAGCTGCGACGCCATCACCATGGCGTAGCAGGCGGCATGCGCCGCCGCCATGAGCTCTTCGGGGCTCGTCTTACCGGCAGGCTCGCCGATGCGCGACGCCCAGGTGACCGGCACCGAGAACGCCCCAGAACCCGCCTTTGCCTCGCCGTGCCCGTCCACCAATCCGCCGTGCCAGCCTACCGTGACGTGTCGTTCGAAACCAGCCATGAGAATCTCTCCTATGAAACGCTCGGCGAAGGCCGAGCGATACGTCTTTTATCGCTGCGACTACTTCCGTCGACTCTTCTTGCCTGAGAGCTGCACCGCGATTCCCGCAATGGCGACAGCTACAAACGCATACGGCGCCCACGGCACATCGTTCATGGAGGTGGGATACAAAATCCACACGTCCGTCGCCGAGGCGCCCTTGGTGATGCCGCGCGCCGCCATGGCGTTGACCACACCCAGAAGGATCGTCCAGGCACCAGCCAGTGCCGTGGCGACGATGATGACGTACCGCTGCAGCAGCATGGCGGCACCCGCGCCGGCAATGGCCACCACAATCACCGCTACCGCCGGCGGATCGCCCGTGGCAAACCACGGCCAGACGCTATGACCGATGAGCGCACCGAGGCCGGCACCGATGAGCGCAATGCCAATGAAGTAGGCCGTCACCAGAATGAGCGAGCCGGCGAGCCCACCAACAATGGCCGCGACAATCATGGCCGTCTGGTTGTTGACGCCCATCATCGAACTCGCGAACATCGCGCCGATGATGAAGCCGTAGATGCCGAGGACGATACGGAAGAGACGACGGCCGGCAAAGCAGGCGACCGCGCCCCCGAGAATGAGCGCCACCGACGCGGGCAGCCCGTACAAGGAAGGCAACACGCTCACTAAACCTCGCGCCGCCCTTCCATCGCCCGGTGCATGGTCACTTCATCGGCATACTCGAGATCGCTGCCGACAGGCACACCCATGGCGATGCGCGTCACCTTCACGCCCAGCGGCTTGAGGAGGCGCGCGAGATAAATAGCCGTGGCCTCGCCATCCACGTTTGGATTGGTGGCCAAAATCACTTCATTCACGCCAGCACCGATGCGTGTCAGCAGCCCGCGAATCTTGAGGTCGTCTGGCCCGATGCCCTGCAGCGGCGACAACGCCCCCATCAGCACGTGATAGACACCCTTGAACTCCCGCGACTTCTCCACCGCCGACACGTTCTGCGGCTCTTCGACGACGCAGATGATGGAGTGGTCCCGCTGATCATTACTGCAGTGGACACAGGGATCGGTGTCCGTAATGGAGTTACAGATCGAACAGTAGGTGACCTTGTCCTTGAGCTCACGCAGGGCCGTGGCGAGCTTCTCTGCCTGCTCGCGCGGCGCCTTGAGGATGAAGAACGCCAAACGCTGCGCGCCCTTCGGCCCAATGCCGGGGAGGCGCTGCAACTCCTCAATGAGGCGGGTTAAGGACTCGGGAAGCGACATTGGTAGCCTAGCGTCGAGCGCCTGGTGTCACAGTCCCATGCCTGGCGGCATCATGTTGCCCATCTTCGCCTTCAGCGTGTCGTCCACTTTACGCAGCGCGTCGTTGACGGCCGACATGATGCTGTCTTGCAGCATCTCGACGTCGTCTTTGGAGACGCCCTCGGGATCGATCTTGATCGAGAGCAGCCGCTTGTCGCCGGAGAACTTCACCGTCACCAGGCCACCACCGGCGGTGGCTTCGACCTGGGTGGCCTGCATTTCGTGGTGCAGCTGATCTTGCATCCGCTGCGCCTGTTTCATCATCTGCTGAATCTGCTGGGGGTTCACATTTCCTCCACGTCGCGGATCTCCGCGGGAAAGACTTCAAACAGCGCCTGCACGCTCTCGTCTGCCATGGCGCGCTCCTTGAGCGCGGTCTTGCGTCCGGCATCCTCCGCCGCAGTGGGCTTTGGCGCACCCTCCACCGTTCGCTCGACGCCGCTGTTGTCGCAGACGAGGGTCATCTTGCGGCCGGCGAGCTTCAACGCGAGGGCTTCGATGGGTGCCTGGTACTTGACGAACGTGGGACCGATCTTCTGCGAAGCCGCAAAGCAGAGCGTGATGGTATCGCCGTTGACGTCGATCCGCTGCGCCTGCACCACGAGTGTGTTGTAGGCCATGCCGATGGTCTTGCGAATCTCGGCAAGCAGCGCGTCCTTCAGACCGGCATCGCCCAGAGCCACCCGCATGGCGGAGGGCGGCGGCGCTGGCGGCACGACAGCGCGAGCGGCAGGCACGGGCGGTGCGGCCACGGCATTGCGCGCGGCCGCGTTCTGCGCGTGCTGCACCATGCCGCTGAGCGTCGATGCACGGCTGGCAGGAGGCGGTGGTAACGCGGCGGGTTTCGCAGGCGCCGGTGAGGGGCGCGACACAGGCGCTGGCGCCGGCGCGGCACTGGGCCGGCTCGGGCCAGACACGGCGCCGGGATTCAGGATGAGTTCCTCGAGCGAGACGAGCTTGCGCAGATGAATCCACCGCAGGAACGCCATCTCGAGGTAATAGCGCGGCTGCGCGGCGCCGCGGATGTCGAACTCGGCCTTGGTGAGCAGGTCGAACGCGCGCATCAGGTCTTCGCGCGAGAAGCGCTTGGCCAGCGCCAGCAGACGTTCGCGCTCGGTCTCGCCGGCAATCTCCGCATCGTTCGCGCGTGAGGCATCCACCGACAGGACCAGCAGGTCTCGCACGACCCGCGCCAGCTCGCGGCAGACCAGGCGCAAGTCGTAGCCCATCTCCACGGCGTGGGCGGCGATGGAAAATGCCGCGCCCGCATCTTCGTCCGCCACCGCCTGCAGCGTATTCAGCAGCAGGTCCCGGCCCACCAGCCCGAGCACGGTGGACACATCGCCTGGTCCGATGGTCTGGCCGGTGAACGCGATGACCTGATCGAGCTTGCTCTGGGCATCGCGCATGCTGCCGTCGGCATCACGCGCCACCAGCAGCAGCGATTCATCCAACACGGTGATGCCTTCGGCATCGACAATCGTGCGCAGCTGCTCGGCAATAGCCTTGGTGCTGATCGTCCTGAACTCGTAGACCTGCGCGCGCGACTGCACGGTCTCGGGAATCTTGTCGAGCTCGGTCGTCGCCATCATGAAGATCACGTGCGGCGGCGGCTCTTCGATCGACTTGAGCAGCGCGTTGAACGACGAGTTCGAGAGCTGATGCACCTCGTCGATGATGAAGACCTTGTAGCGATTGCGGACGGGCCGAATGCTCAAGCCGTCAATAATCACTTCGCGGACGTTGTCGACGCCGGTGTGCGTGGCGGCGTCGATCTCGAGGACGTCGATGTCGCGTCCTTCGGCAATCTCCACGCAGGCGTCACACTCGCCGCACGGGTCGGCGGTGGGTCCCTTCTCGCAACAGAGCGCCCGCGCCAGGATACGCGCCGTCGTGGTCTTGCCAACGCCGCGCGGCCCGGCAAACACGAACGCCTGCGCCAGCCGCCCGCTGCTCAGCGCGTTGCGGAGGGTGCGCGTGACTGCCTGCTGTCCGACGACGTCGTCGAACCGCTGGGGGCGCCATTTGCGCGCGATGACTTGGTAGGCCACTGGGGTGCTAAGAGGTGCCGAAAGCGCTACGGGTGCAATGGTGCGACAGGTGCCCCTCGACGATGATCAGGGCCACCCTGAGCATCGTCGAAGGCTTGCGGACTGTACCGCGGTCCGGAGGTCCTGCGGCACATGGCAGGATCTGCTTAGCGCTGCTGCCTTCCGGCCCTGACGCGGTTCGTAGTCTGGCATTGCACAGGTTCCGGACCGCGGTGCAATCCGCAAGCTTCGGAGTGTACTACGCGCCGAGGCGCTTGTTGATCTCGACCCAGTTGATCACGTGCCACCAGGCCCCAATGTAGTCCGGCCGGCGGTTCTGGTACTTCAAGTAGTAGGCGTGCTCCCAGACGTCGATACCGAAGACCGGCTTCTTGCCTTCCATCATCGGGTTGTCCTGGTTGGCGGTGCTCTCGATGGCGAGCTTGCCGTGACCCGTGTCGATCACCCAGGCCCAGCCACTGCCAAAGCGGCCAAGACCCGCCTTGGCGAACTGCTCCTTGAAGGTCTCAAAGCTGCCAAAGGACGCGTTGATGGCGTTGGCCACATTCCCCGTCGGCGCGCCACCGGCGTGCGGCGCCATGATCTGCCAGAACATCGTGTGGTTCACGTCGCCGCCGGCGTTGTTACGCACGGCCGTGCGAATGTCTTCCGGCACGGTGCTCAGGTGCTTGATCAGCTCTTCCGAGCTTTTGCCCTGCAGTTCCGGATGCTTCTCGAGCGCCGCATTCAGGTTGTTGATGTAGGCCTGATGGTGCTTGCCGTGGTGAATCTCCATCGTCGCCTTGTCGATGTGCGGTTCGAGCGCGTCAGGAGCATAGGGTAGGGGGGGAAGGGTGTGTGCCATGAGTCCTCCAGCGTGTTTAAGAGATCGAAAGCATGCGATCGAGCGCCACCCGCGTCCAGTACTTCTGGTTGTCGGGGACGACGATCTCGTTGTGCACCTCGCCGTTGACGAGGCCTTCAAGAATCCACAAGAGATGATTCGGCGAGACGCGGAACATGGTGGAACACAAGCAGCCGAACTGATCGAGTTCAAGCACGGTCCGGTGCGGCGCAACTTCATGCGCTAGCCGGCTCACGAGGTGAGTCTCGGTGCCGACACCCCAGACCGATCCGGCCGGGCTCGACTTCACCTGCCGGATGATGTATTCGGTGGACCCGGCATCGTCTGCCGCCTGCACCACATCGAAGGGCACTTCCGGATGCACGATCACGCGCACACCCGGGTGCTGCGCGCGGAGCTGCTCGATCTGCCGCACCGTGAAACGCGCATGCACCGAACAGTGTCCCTTCCACAGGATGATCCTCGCGCGCCTCAGCGCGTCGACGTCCACACCCCCGTTGGGCTCTTCCGGATCCCACAGCACCATCTGATCGAGCGGCACGCCCATCTTGTAGGCGGTATTGCGACCAAGGTGCTGATCCGGCAGGAACAGGATCTTCTCGCCCCGCTCCCACGCCCACTTCAAGCTCGCAGCCGCATTGGACGAGGTGCAGACCACGCCGCCGTGCTCGCCGCAGAAGGCTTTGATGGACGCGGCCGAGTTGATGTAGGTGACCGGCACAACGCTCTGACGCGCTTGAGAAGCTGGGTCCTGGGCGCTGGGCGTCGGTACGATCACACCCAGTTGTGTCAGCTCGCTCCAGCACATCTCGAGCTGTTCAGGGTCGGCCATGTCGGCCATTGAGCAACCAGCGGCGAGGTCTGGCAGGATCACGTGCTGGTGGTCCGCGCTCAGGACGTCCGCACTCTCCGCCATGAAGTGCACACCGCAGAAGATGATGAACTCAGCCTCGGGATGCGCGGAGACGTGCTTGGCGAGTTTGTAGGAGTCGCCGGTGTAGTCGGCAAACTTGATCACTTCGTCGCGCTGGTAGTGATGGCCGAGGATCACCAGCCGGCGGCCAAGCTTGGCCTTGGCGGCAGCGATGCGCGCATCCATCTCTTCGTCAGACAGGCCGAGGTATTGCTCCGGCAGCGCCTGGCGCTCGCTCAGATGCGATTTTTCGTAGTCGGTGAGGAGTGGGAGCAGGGTCGGCACGAATGCTGATCGTAGATCAGTCCGGCCGAAGCCGGACACGGCATCACTCCGGAGGGTCAGGCCGTCAGTGCGCTCTGCGGGACGATGTTGTAGAGCGTGTCGCGCTCCAGGGGTTCTCGACCAGCGGCAGTGATGAGGCGCTGAATCTGCCTGGTCGTCATCGCCTCGGGCGTGCGCGAGCCGGCCATGTGGTAGATCTTCTCTTCCTGCACGGTGCCATCGAGATCGTCGGCGCCGAACCACAACGCCGCCTGCGCCACCTCCACGCCTGTGGCAATCCAGAACGCTTTCACGTGAGCGATGTTGTCGAGCATCAGCCGCGCCACGGCATGCACGCGCAGCGTGTCGGCCGCGGTTGGCGCCGGCAGCTTACGCATCTGGTTGTTGTCTGGATGGAATGCGAGCGGAATGAATGCCTGGAAGCCGCCCGTCTCGTCCTGGATCGCGCGGGCACGCAGCATGTGGTCGACGCGCTCCTCGTGGGTCTCGATATGACCATAGAGCATGGTCACATTCGATCGCATCCCGAGCTGGTGGGCGAGCTTGTGAATGGCCAGGTAGCGATCGGTGCCGCACTTGTCGTGCGAGATCTTCTGACGCACGCGCTCGGCAAAAATCTCGGCGCCACCACCGGGCAGTGAATCGAGCCCGGCCGCCATCAACTCGCGCAGCACCTGCTCGTCGGTCCGGTTGTAGATGTCCGCAAAAAACGCGATCTCCACCGCCGTGAAGCACTTCAGGTGGATCTCAGGCCGGATCTTCTTGAACCCCTGCAGCAGCTCCGTGTAGTAGCTGAACGGCAGGTCGGGATGCAGCCCGTTGACGACGTGAACTTCAGTCAGCGGTTGATGGCTGCGCTGTCGCAGTTTGTCCCACGCCTCCTCGAGTGACATGGTGTAGGCACCGTCGTCACCCGGCTTGAGGCGCGCGAACGAGCAGAACAGACAACTGGCGACACAGACGTTGGTCGCCTCGATGCGGATGTTGTAGTTGTAGTAGGTGCGCGCGGCGTGGCGCTTCTCGCGTTCGCGATTCGCGAGCCAGCCCACCGCGAGCAGGTCCGGCGAGTCAAACAGCGTGACGCCATCGGCAAGCGTCAGCCGTTTGCCGGCCTCGAGCTTCTCGGCGATGTCAGTCAGACCGGCGCTGGCGAGACGGGAATGCATGGCGCGTGAAGTGTGGTCCGGCAAGAACCGGACCCGACGATCCGTGTGCGACTAGCTGACGCCGAAAATCTGAATACGCAGCGAGCGCGCCCGCGGCCCGTCGAGTTCAGCCATCAGGATGCGCTGCCACTGCCCGAGGACCACTTCGCCGCCGCTGACCTGCAGCGTCAGGTTGTGACCGAGCAGCAGCGCCCGCAGGTGCGAATCCGCGTTCATGCGGTCGCAGTCGGAATGGTCCGGGTGGTTGTGCATCCACTCCGCGTCACGCGCCACCATCTGTTCGAGGAACTGCCGGATGTCGGTGAGCAGGGCCGTCTGGAACTCGTTGATGAACAGGGAGCACGTAGTGTGCATGGACCACAGACTCACCAGCCCCTCGCGCACGTTGAACTGGCGAACGAAGTCCATCACGCGATTGGTGAGGTCGATCAGTTCGACGCGATGTTCGGTCTGAATGATGATCGTCTCGCCGTGAATCGTGAGGCCGCCAACTCTCGCTGAGGCCACTTCTTCCACGGGCTTCTCGCGAACCGTGACGGTCGAACTCTTGACCATGCTCTCCTCTTGTCTCTTCCGGATGCCCCAAACGAACGAGTCATGTTACGAGAAAACGCGCGGAAGAGGCAACCATCCAGCCAATTCCTGTACAGTGAAGCCTCGCGTCTTCCCATGCCTTCGGCCAACAGTCCAGCCCTGATTCGTGCGGTTGAGGTGTCATTCGCGTACCCGAGCCGCCTCCACCCGGCGCCCCTCGTGCTCGACCGAGTGTCGTTTTCCGTCGAACCTGGCACGATCGTCGGCCTGCTTGGCCCAAACGGCTCTGGCAAGACCACACTCCTCCGGCTGCTGTCCGGCATGCTGGTGCCGACCTCCGGGCAGGTGTTGCTGGGCGACACCCCAATCGCGTCCATGTCACGCCGCGCCTTGGCCCGGCGGATCGCCGTCGTTCCGCAGGATACCCATACGACGTTCGATTTCAGCGTCCTCGACATGGTGCTGATGGGACGCTACCCCCATCTTGGCGCTTTTGAGCTCGAAGGGGCTGACGATGTGCGATTGGCGCGCGAGGCATTGGCTGCCACCGGCACGCTGCCCCTCGAAACCCGAGCGTTCTCGACCCTGAGCGGCGGCGAACGGCAGCGCGTGGTCATCGCCGGCGCACTCGCCCAGGCCAGCAGTGCCCTGCTCCTCGATGAGCCAACGGCGTCACTCGATCCCGGATACCAACTGGCGATCGCGTCATTGCTCGCGCAGATCACCCGCGACCTGGGCACGACCATCGTGGTCTCGACCCACGATCTGAACCTCGCCGCGTCGATCTGCAGCCGCATCGTGATGATCCGGCACGGACGCATCGTCGCCGCAGGTCCCACCGCCGACACCTTGACCGCGGAGCATCTGCGGACGCTTTACGGCGTCGAGTCGGACGTCCATTTTCATGAGCAGGCAGGACACCTGACGGTGGTGCCGTTGTCGCAGGTCCGCTGAATGCCTGCCGTCTCCACTCCGCGGGATCCCGGCCCAGCTCGAGCCAGGCATGAGGCAGGACGCGGTCCCGCGCGGCGCAACGTGCGGGGCTCCCTCGTGGGGTTCGCCGTGCTCGCCGCGGCGGCGATTCTGCTCGCGCCGCTCGTCGGTAGTACTGCCATTCACCTGGGCAGGGTGTTCGATCGATCGATCCCCTGGGCGGAGAACCTCGACGCGCAAATCTTCTTCATTGCGAGGCTTCCTCGCGTGCTGGCTGCTGCGCTGGTCGGCTGCGCGCTGGCGCTGGCGGGGGTCGTCTTCCAGGCGCTGCTGCGCAACCCTCTCGCGTCGCCGGACACGCTGGGCGTCTCAGCCGGCGCATCACTTGGGGCCATGGTGGCCATCACGTTCAACGCGAGCTTCACGGCGTTCGGGCTCTCGCCGGTGACGATCGCCAGCTTCATCGGATCGCTGGGCGCGCTGACCATCGTCTACGGACTGGCCATCGCGCGGCGGCGCGGCGCCTCGACGCTCGTGCTGCTGCTCGGTGGAGTCGCCATTCAGGCCCTGCTCTCCGCCGTGATCGCGTTTGTGCAGTACCTCGCCGATTTCGCGCAGACCTACCGCAACGTGCGGTGGCTCATGGGCTCGCTGGACGTTGTCTCCTACGCGCCGATTGTGGCCGCGCTCCTGCCGCTGGGGCTGGCCTTCATTGGCGTGGCGATGCTGCCGCGCGTGCTTGATCTGCTCAGCGTCGGCAGTGATTCTGCCGCAGCGCGCGGCGTCGACGTGGTCCGGATGGAACGCATTGCACTCGCCAGTGCATCGCTGGCCACCGGTGCGGCGGTCTCCCTGGCCGGGCCGGTGTCATTTATCGGCATCATCGTGCCGCACCTCGTGCGGCTGATGGTCGGCGCGAATCACCGCCTGGTACTGCCGGCATCGGCGCTCTTCGGGGCCACCTTCCTCATCGCCTGCGACTTGGTGGCTCGCACCATCATCTCGCCGCTGGAGCTGCCGGTCGGTATTGTCACCGCGCTGGTTGGCGGACCGGTGTTTCTCTGGCTGCTGTTTCGAAGAACGTGACAGCAACAGTGGTCCGCTCCCTTCGCAGCACCCTTCGGTTCGCGCTGATCCTACTGGCCTTACTGCCGGTTCCATTGCGCGCGCAGACTCGAACTGGCGCACCCCAGCGGATTGTGTCGCTGATTCCGGCGACGACAGAAATGCTGTTCGCGATGGGCGCAGGCTCACGGCTGGTCGGCATCGGCAACTACGACCACTTCCCTCCGGAGGTTGAAAAGATTGTGCGGGTGGGCGGATTGCTCGATCCGAACACCGAACTCCTTCTCTCACTGAGACCGGATCTCGTGCTCGTGTACGACAGCCAGGTGGAGTTGAAGCAGCAGCTCGAGCGCGCCGGTATTCCGTTCTTCAACTACGTCCACCGTGGACTGCCAGACGTCACCGAGACAATGCGGGCCCTCGGCGACAGAGTGGGCGCACGACCGGGCGCCGAAGCTGCGGCCGCGCACATCGAACAACGGCTCGGCGCAATTCGTGCCAGGGTTGCCGGGCGGCCGGCACCGCGCACGCTCCTGGTATTTGGCCGTGAACCGGGTTCGCTGCGCCAGATCAATGCCAGCGCCGGCGTCGGCTTTCTGCACGACGTCCTGCTCCTGGCGGGTGGCGCCGACGTCCTCGGCGATCTGGGCAAGCAGTCCGCCATGCTCAGCACCGAAATGGTGCTGGCGCGTGCGCCTGAGGTGATCATCGAGTTGCACTACGGAGCGTCGCTACCGCGCGAGAGTATCGAGCGCGAACGAAACGTGTGGAACGCACTGGCCTCCGTGCCGGCGGTGCGGAGCAAGAAGGTGTTTCTGCTGTCTGGCGATGAGTTCGTGGTGCCCGGGCCGAGGATCGTGCTGGCGGCGGAGCAACTCGCCAACGTGTTGCATCCGCGCTGACACGGCCGGCGCGTAGCTGTTCCGCTATCTCGCCGGTGTCCAGTTGAGCGAGACGTCGATGGGCGCGTTGTCCGTGTCGCCAACGACGGTGTTCACGAGGAAACGTGGTCCGCGGCCATTGGTCGCCACGCTGCGAGGCAACGACCGCGGCGCCACCGGGATGCGGATGTCCATCACGGGCGCTGGCGCGCCGACAATAGCCAGGCCGCGATCGTCGCCGATGGACACGGACAACAGCGCGTCGCCCACCTCGTAGAACAACTCCCGGCTGTCGTCGCGCCAGACTGAATTGTCGCCCCCAGACTCCGAGACATGGACGCGCGTGCCCGGTCGGTCGAATGGTTGAACAAACACGTCCCGTCGACCGTTCTGCATCATCGTGAACGCCAGCCACTTGCCGTTAGGTGACACTCGCGGGGCAGACACGACCGCGCCTTCGCGAACCAGCGTGCGCCGCTCGCTGGGGTCGTCCGTTCGTTGCAACCAGATTTCCGACGGGTCTCCCGTGGTCGAAAGGACCAGATACCGCCCGTCGCGGGTGACGTCCTCGAACGACGACGCCGGACCGACCAGCACGAACGGCGACTCCTCACCCGTTTCAACGTTCACGAGTCGAGACGAGCGGTCCGATGGACTCGTGAAGTAGATTCGCCTGCCGTCTGCGGACCAGAGTGGTTGGACGGCCCCCTTCATCGTGAGCCGACTCTGTTCGCCACGACGGTGGTCGATCAGCCAGAGGTCCGGTGCACCGGTGGCAACAGCGCGGATGGTCGCCGCGATGCGCTGACCGTCTGGGGCGAGCGCAAATCCCTCTATTGGCGCAGCGCGACCAACGGGCTCTGTGTCGTGGCCCGTACGGTCGGCCCATTGCAGCTGTCGGGTCATCTGAACCACTGGCTGAACCGCCATGACGCCGCTCACCGCGGAGAATCCGGCGGCGCCGCCGGCCACTGCGGACGATGCGAGGGGCAACACCCGCACACTGCTACTGACCCTCAGGTGCTCGAGATCGAATGGCGACTGCAGGATCTGGCGCCCGCCATCGTCTCCAACGCGCGGGTAGAACAGCGCGCCGGACGCATAGTTGGCCGCACCGACACTCTGCACCAGGCGCATCGCCTCACCACCAACGACCGGCAAAAGAGAGATGCCGCTGCCGCCAACATCCGTCGGCGCGAAGGCGATGAGATGCTGCCCGTAGGGCAGGATCTGCGGCCAGCGGAGTGCCGCCCGCGAAGAAGTGGCCTCGCTTCCAGCGATCGCACGGACAGATCCGCCGCTGGCATCCGCGGCGAAAAGGCCGCGCCCCTCGAGGGCGAACACGATGCGAGTGTCCAGCCACGACCCGCCAGCCGGAGGCGCCGCGCCTGGAAGTTCCGTCACCACGCGCGAGCGACCGGTCGCGACGTCCACGGCCACGAGCGTGCGCTCGCGAAAGAATGCGACCTGCGTGGCATCAGACGACCAGAAGGGTTGAATGCCGCCATCCGACCCTGGCAGCACCTTCGCGGGCGATTCGCTGAAGCGGCGGGTCCAGATGGACGGTCGGCCATCCGGTCTGCGCGCGCTGAATGCGATGGAGGCGCCGTCACCGGAGACGGCAAACGTGTCCGACACAGCGTCTCGGCGCCAGCCATCACCGGCCTGCACCGAGACTCGGAGCGCGCCGGTCGCGTGACGTGCACCGACGCCAGCCGGCGGGGCACTGCCTGAGAACAACCGCAGCGCCGCCGTGACCGCCAGCCACGCCAGGGCGATCGTCGCGGCGATGGCTGGTGCGCGGTGCCGAATCCATCCGGCCATGCCCACCGATGGCACAGGCGGCGGGCCCTCCCGCTCGGTGGTCGTGCGCTTCAACGCCTCGGCCACCTCACGGGCCGTCTGCCAGCGCACATGGGGATCCTTCATGAGACAGCGCATCACCACCGCCTCGACTCGTGCCGGGACCGGCAGACCGCGTGTGTTCATGGGCGCCGGTTCGAGCGCGACGATGGCGTTCATGAGGGCGACAGGCGACGCCCCCACAAACGGTCGACGCCCGGTGATGAGTTCGTAGACAACGCAGCCAAAGCTGAAGATGTCTGAGCGGGCATCAACCGGCTGGCCCTGAATCTGCTCCGGCGACATGTACTGCGGCGTGCCCATCACCTGGTGTGGATCCGTGAGGGCCACGGCACTGTCTGGCCGTTCCTCACGAGACGGCAGGAGCTTGGCGAGACCAAAATCGAGCAGCTTTACTCCAG
>JBEBGG010000018.1:0-39700 GCA_040081555.1 Vicinamibacterales bacterium | reverse complement strand
CGCCAAGGCGATATGGCGCAGGCGCCCGTCGCGCAGCGCGCGGATCGCAAAGTGGAGCTGCAGCGGCAGATACAGACACGGCAGAAAGACGCTGTGGCCCACCACCAAGTGCAGCACCATGGCGCCCGACAACACGCCGACGGCAGAGAGATAGACAACGGCCGGGAGAAAGATCAGACCGATCCCCTCGGTCAGCAGTAGATGCATCCCGACCAGGCCGACCCAGTAGTGGAGCACGATGTTGATCTTCATCGCCAGTGGCAACGACATCACCGCGGCCAGAGGGATGACCGGGCTCAGCAGCGGAATCTGCGGGTTCTGCCAGAGCACGTTGCCGCCGCAGTACCACGGATTCCAGAACGGCAATTGCCCGTATTCGAACAGGCTCTTGAGCACCGAGCCGTAGTAGAAGAAGTGGACGTCCCAGTCGAAGATACCCAGACTCTGCGGCGTCGCAAACAGGGGCCAGCAGAAATACAGGCTGAGCAGGCCGTAGAGCAGAAGAATCGCGCGAGGTCGGCGGAGGGCGTGCCGGGCTGAGGTGGTCAACGCTGGCAGGGATGATAGCAGAGGCGTTTGTTCGTCGACGATATACTCACCCTTCGAGTGCGCCCGATTCGCCCCCGTTCGTCGATTGCGTTCCTGGCGGTGTGTGTGGCGCTTGGAGGGTATCTCCTCGCGGCCAGACTCTGGGGCGTGTCGGATTCGTTCGTGCTGATGCGCGATCAGATTCGCGATTGGCGCTTTGCTCTGGGCCCGTTCAGTGCGCTACCGCTCACCGGCACCCAGAGCACGGCGGGCGGATCGTCGTTTGGCCCCATCTACTACTGGCTGCTCTGGATCATTCGACACCTCGTCGGGCCGTTCACCGGATATCAGCCACACGCCGGCGCCATCGGTCTCTCTCTTCTGCAGACGGCGGCAGACCTGGTGTTCTTCTACGCCATTGGCAAACGATTCAACTCTCTCTGGCTCGCGCTGACGACGACACTGCTGGTGGGCACCTCGTCTCACGACCTCGCGGTGGAAGCGGTGATGTGGAACCCGGCAGTGTCGGTTGCGGGTGTGAAACTTGCGATGGCCGCAGTACTGCTCGAACCGCCCCTTCCGTCACTGCGGCGGACGGTCGTCGTCACGATGGCCGCCTGGTGTGCGGTGCAGGCACATACGGCGGCCATCTTCATCGCGGCACCGATCCTCGGCAGCTACGTGCTCCGTGACGCGTTCAGCCAGCGCATCAGCGCCGCGGCCCAGCGCATGCGCGCGATCATCGAAGTGATTCTGATACTGCAGCTGCCATTCCTGTATTACATGTTCACCAGCACGACTGAGGCGGTGCCGATGCGCGCTATTGCTGGCGCGGCCGAGGGCCTGCGCGTGCGCGCGTCGTTTGATGCGCTCCTCAATGCGTCGGCGCGAATCGTCGAGGCGCCATGGTTCGCGCACACCTCTGTGGTGGGGGGCGTCATTGTGGGCTGCGCCGTCATCGTCATGGCGCGGGCCAGAAAGGATCTGCGCCTGCTGTCGGTAACGGTGCTGCCGGTCTTGTGCACGGGCCTTGGCCTGTCGGTCTGGCAGGGGTCGTACGACGAATACTGGTATCTGCCGCTGGCGCCGTGCGTGGCCCTCATGGTGATGATGGCGCTCAGCGCGTTCCCGGCAAAGTATGCGGCCCCCGTGCTGCTGGCCGTGGTGCTTGCCGTTCAACCGTGGCGATTGGCGCACTCACGCACCTGGTATCGCATGCCCGAGTACCGCGCGCTGTCCCACGGCGCCCGAACGATCTACCGGCAGGCCAGGACCGTTCGCCGCATTGACACATCGTTTCCGATGCCGCCGTTGAGCGACGCCGGATTCGTCTATGAAGCGATGGGTGGAGTCATCACCGACGCTGCCGAGTTCGATGCCACCATCGATGCACACGGCGACGTGCGCTTCAGCCGCGTCGCCCGCTAGCCGCTAGTACTTCAGGACGGTGTGCAGCGTGTGGCCGGCGAGCTTCTCGCGGCCATTCAAGCCGACGAGCTCGATGAGAAAGGCCAGGCCCACCACCGAACCGCCGCAGCGCTCAACCAGATCCGTGGTGGCTCTGGCGGTGCCGCCCGTTGCGAGCAAGTCGTCGACGATCAGCACCTTGTGGCCCTTGCTGAACGCATCCGCGTGAATCTCGAGTGAGTCCGATCCGTACTCGAGCTCATAGCTTGCCGTGACCGTCTTTGAGGGCAACTTCCCGGGCTTGCGCACCGGCACAAATCCCGCCTTCAGACGGTCTGCAATCGCCGACCCGAAAATGAACCCGCGGCTCTCGATACCGACCACCATCTCGATGCCCTGATGGACGAAAGGCGCGGCGAGGCTGTTGATGGCAGAGTGCAGGCCCTCAGGGTCCTTCAGTAGTGTCGTGATGTCGTAGAACAGAATGCCCGGCTTCGGGAAGTCCGGGACGTGCCGAATCCGCTTCTTCAAGTCATCCATGAGGACCACAAGTATATCGTGCGTGGCCGTCGCGATCGGAGTCGAGGCGCGCTAGCGAGTGACCCGGCGAGCGACGATGAACACCGTCGGCTGTCCCTTTGCGCGCCACAACAGCTTTCCTGACGTGGCCCACACGCCGTCGCGGCGGTACGCTTCCTCGATCGGCGCACCGGCTCCATGGAGAATATTGAAGAGTTCCTCAGTGGTGACGAAGTAGAACGGCGTCGTGTCCGAGAGAAAGCGTCTCGCATCGGCATCACTGTCGATCATTTCGACCGGACGTGCGACATAGAAGCGGAACGCGGGATTCCACCGATTGAGGCGGAAGGTCCCGACTCGGTCGCCCTCCGACGCGTGGGATTGCACCCACCGCGCCAGGTCCGGCACTACTTTGCCGCGCTCGAGCGCCGGAAGCACGAATGCGACGACGCCGACATAGAGCGCCATGAGCGCGCTGACAGTGAAGACCGGCACCAGGCCCTTGCGGGCCCGCGCCTGCCACATCGTCCCGACGCCACAGAGGGCAATGAACGCGGGCACCGCGAGAAACGACATCGGCAAATCCAGGCGCGTGAGCGCGAGGTAGCCGACAACGCCGCCGGCCAGAACCAGTGTCGGTCCGACCAGCGCCGCGCCGACGCGCGTGCCCTTTCCCCCTTCCCCATTCTGTGCGTCGAGCCAAGCTCGTGCCGTGAGGATGCTGAGGGCGGGCACCGCGGGAAAGATGTAGTGATCAAGCTTGAAGGTAGACAAGCTGAAGAAGGTCGTGATGGCTCCCACCCACGACCACAGCATCACGTCCGCCATGTCCGGCCGCGAGTTGCCATTGAACCTGCCGCGCAGCTGGTCGAACGCCCTTCCAAGGATCAGTCCGGTCCAGGGCAGAAAGCCGACGACCAGAATCTGCACGTAGAACCACGGCGGCGGCTGATTGGCGTACATCGACGCGGAGAAGAGCCGAAGGTTCTCGTTCAGGACGTAGCCGTCGACGAAGCTTCCCCGGAATCGCCAGAGCATGTAGGCGAACCACGGCCCCGCCAGGCCGACGATGAGGAGCACGCCGAGTATCCAATGCAGCGAGAACAGTCGCTGGCGCGCTTCGGCAAAGGGGACTGTGGCCACGGCAAGGGCCGTCGCGCACAGAGCCAACGCGACAGGTCCCTTGATACACACCGCGGCTGCCAGCAGCAGATAGCCCGCCCATTCGGTCGCGGTGGTGGAGCGCACTGAAGAGGGCGCGGCGCGCGGCGCGCCGATCCCAGCGGCGAGGGTGAGGCACGAGACGCCTCCAAAGAGGCACAACGTGAAGGGCGCGTCGAGGATGGCATAGCGCGCCAGGCCGAAAAGGCCGGGATTCACGGCAAGCACAATGGCTGACACCCAGCCAACTGCCCCTCCAGCGAGACGCGTGCCCACCCAGCCGGTCATCAACACCAGCAGCGCGCCAGCGATCGCGCCGGGCAGCCGCGCGGGTCCCTCAGTTGCGCCCCCGAGCGTCATGGCGGCGCCTTGCAGCCAATGGAAGAAGATGGGTTTGTCGTAGAACGGCTGGCCGTTATAGAAGGGCGCAAGCCAGTCCCCGCTTGCCCGCATCTCGCTGGTGGTTTGCGCGTAGTGCGCCTCGTCCGGATCCCAGAACGTGTGGGCACCGAGCTGCCAGAACAGCGAGAGATAGACAATGGCCGCGCAGAGAGCCGCCAGGGGCAGCCGCCGATTGGCCGCCACGGTTGGTTCCATAGTCAGCCTCGGGAGTGTACAGCTGGTCCCCGGCACCTGAATACTACGAACGAAATGGACGTAACATCGAAGGTGGATGTTGTGGCCTGCCCGTGCGGTTCGAGGCGTCGTTCGCTGGAGCGCCTGGGCGATTGTCGCGCTGCTGGTCCTTGGCGGTATCGCTGTCGGTGTGGTGGAGACCGCGTGGGCGAAAGATCAGCTTCGGGCGCTCATCGTTCGCCAGGCCAACCAGTACCTCACCGCCACCCTCAGTATTGATGACCTGAGCGGTTCGTTGCTTCGCGGCTTGCGCCTGAGCGGCATCACCCTGGCGCGCGACGGCCGAACACTCATCAGGATCGACGCCGTTGAGGTGAGCTACGCCATTGGCGAGTTGTTCCGCCAAGGTACCGCGGTGCGAAGTATTTCCGTGTCGCATGCGGTCGTGGTTGCGGCCCGGCTGCCTGATGGTCGATGGGATCTGGGCACGCTCATCAGGCGCACCGCGCAGGAGGCGGGCCAACGCGGTCCGGGACGGCCCCTGCACCTCCATCAGATCGACGTTACTGATGCAGAAATCATTCTCGAGAGTCCCCTGACCTTCGGCATCGCGCACCTCCCTACCCATTACTCTGCGTTGAACGCCAGGTTCAGCTTCGACTACCAACCCGCCACGTGGCGTCTGGCCTTCGAGCGTGCATCATGGCGCGGGCAGGCGCCGACCTTCGATGTCGAGTCCTTCGCTGGTGCAATCACCAACACGCCAGAGGCCTGGGGACTCGAGTCACTCGCCGTGCAGACGCCGCGTAGCCGCGTCCTGGTGAACGGCACAGTCGACCGCCGCCAGGCACCCGCCGTACTCAGCCTCGACGTGCGCGCCGATCGCTTCGCCTTTCAGGAATGGGGCGGCGTGGTCGCCAGCGTGGCGAATATCGCCGTCGAGGGCCCCTTCGTGGCAACGCTCCGCGGACCGGTCAAGCAGCTCGACACGACGCTGCAGCTGTCGTCAACGGGCGGCGGCGTCGACGGGCGTTTCACGCTCGACACGACCCGGCCCGGCTGGCGCGCCGCGGGCCGGGCCAGTCTTCAGCGATTGGATCTCGCCCGTTGGCTGAACAAGGCCGACGATGCCTCTGATATTTCCGGCGCCGTGACGTTCGACATCAACATGCCACCCGAGTCGCACTTCCCTCGCGGCACGTACGCCTTTGATGGGTCGCATGCACGCTTCATGGGCTACGAAGCCGACGATGTCGTGGTCAGCGGGGTGATGACGCCGGCCGACGTGCGCATCGCCGCCGGCACGGCAACAGCCTACGGGGCAAACGTTCGTCTCGATGGTGGCCGCATCGGGATCGACGCGCCCTTCCCGTTCACATTCAACGGACTGGTGAATGGTATCGACTTGCGTCAGCTACCGAAGAGCGTACCGGTGCCGCGCGTGGAGAGCACGTTGCGCTTCGCCTTCGATGTCGGCGGGCAATTTCGTCAGGGCTTTGTACGCGGCACGGCGGCGTTTCAGGAGTCGACCTTCCTCGGCGTCCGCCTAGGCGACGGTGCACGTGGAGCGATTGATACCTCGGCACAACCCTTCAGCTACTCGGGCGAAGGCGATCTCGCCGACATCGATCTGCCGCGGCTTGGCGCGGGGCTGGACATTGCCTGGATGCAGGAGCCACGCTACGAGGGACAGATTGCGGGACACTTCCGCGTCGAAGGCACCGGCGGTTCAGCAGCGGAGATGCGACTCAGCGGCGGCGGCAGGCTGACGGAAGCCACTTTGTTTGCCGGCGCACTGCGCGACGGCGACGTCAGCATCCAGATTGCGGGCGGCGCACTCGCTGGCAGCTATGACGGCGTGCTGGACCATGTCAACCCGGCACTGGCGATGGACGACCAACGCTACGAGGCGGTCCTTGTCGGCCGCGGCACGGGTCGCGTGGCCGTTCGCGATCTCATGCGCCGGGCGGCGTCGCTCGAGGACTACACCATCGACGCCACGCTCGACTTGGGCCCCGGGAGCGAGGTGCGCGGCCTGCCGCTGACGGCCGGGCGTACCACCGCCCATCTGTCGGAGAGCACGCTCGCCCTGCAGACACTCGAGGTCGAGGGGCCGGCGATTGCCGCCTCGGGCAGTGGCCGTGTGGCCCTGGACGGCACCCGATCGTCAGACTTCTCGTACGACGTGCGCCGTGCCACGCTCAGTGATTTCAGTCGTCTCATCGGGCGTCCTCTCGGTGGGCAGCTAGTGACCAAGGGCCGCCTCACCGGCACGCTCGAGACACCCCACTTGGTTGGTGACGGCACGACGACGAGCGTTGAGGTGTCTGGTGTGAGGGCACTGACTGCCCAGCTGCGCTACGACGCCGAGATGACATCGGCTCATCCGTCAGACAGCCGTGTGAGCGTCGTTGGTACGCTCGGAGACGTTGCGGCGGCCGGCGAGCAGTTCAAGGCGATCACCGGCTCGGCCAGCTACGTCGCCGGACGTACCACTCTCGATGTAGCGCTGACTCGAAGCGCTGGACTCCAGGGACACCTGGCGACCGTGGCGCAGGTGGATCTGTCGGCGCGGACGGCCACCCTCGAACAGGCGGACGTGTCTGTGGACCGCTCGTCGTGGCGCTTAGAGGCTTCAAGGCCGTTGGCCCAAGTGTCGTGGGACGAGCGCGGCATTCGGGTCGACCGTCTTGTCCTGGCCGATGCCGGTGGCGGTGCACAGCGACTCACGGCTGATGGCACGTGGTTTCCAGAGGGCGGCGGCTCCTTGCACCTGACCGCACAGCAGGTATCAATCGACGCCCTCTCGACCCACGATACGGCCGGCGGGCCGGCCCGCTACGGGGGCACTCTCACTGCCGACGCGGTGCTCACCGGATCGCGCGCCTTGCCTGTGGTCGCTGGCACCGTGTCGATTGTCGACGGTCGCGTCTGGCGCACCTCCTATGAGCGGCTCGAGGGGCGCCTTTCGTATCTTGGGCCCGACGTGTCTCTCGATCTGCGCCTCGATCAGAGTCCAGGGGTCTGGCTCACCGTCAGCGGCCGTGTGCCCGCCGATGTCATGACGATTGGCCGAGCGTCCACCAGACCGTTGACGCTCGACGTCCATTCCAGCCGCATCGATCTCGGGCTGCTCGAAGGGCTCACCGATGTGGTGCGCAACGTCAGCGGCCAACTCCAGATGAACGTGGCGATCGTCGGCACGCCACAGGACCCGCACTTCAAGGGCCGCCTCGAGGTGGACGGGGCCGCGTTCCTGGTCACGGCGTCTGGGGCGCGTTACCGTAATGGCCGTCTGGCGCTGAACCTCGGGGCCGACCAGATCGCGATTGAGACGCTGAAGCTCGATGATCGAGGCGGGCACAGCCTCGAGGTGAGCGGCGCCCTGGCCACGCATGAACTGCGGGTGGGCAACCTGAAGGTGGCCGTGAAGGCGCGCGACTTCGAGGTGCTGCGCAACGAATTCGGCCAGCTGAACATTGATTCGGATCTCACGCTCGACGGCGAGTTCGAGCGACCTCGTCTCGGTGGTCGAGTCACCGTCAGGCGTGGGCAGCTGGAAGTCGATTCGATCCTCGACCGCGCGCTGTTTCGGCCCTATTCAACGGCCGCCGCATCGACGCCGACCACGCCACCGCCCGACGCGATTGTGGCGATTAGTCCGTGGCAACAGATGACGATCGGCATCGAGCTGCACGTGCCAAACACTTTGCGATTGTCCGGAGAGAACATCCAGATCTCACCGGGAACACCGATCGGGATCGGTGGCATCAATCTGCGTGCATTGGGCGACCTCTACTTCTACAAGGACGTCGGAGGCCCGCTCTACGTGACGGGTTCACTTGACTCGGTCACGGGCACCTACGCCTTCCAGGGCAAGCGCTTCGATCTCGATCCGAGTAGCTCGATCAACTTCCGTGGTGACTTCAATCCAGAGCTCTACGTGATCGTCGAGCGCGAGATTTCAAGTGTGATCGCGCGCGTCACGATAGCCGGGCCGCTGTCGGGGCCGGAGTTGCGGCTGTCGAGCACGCCACCGCTCGATCAGTCCGACATCCTTTCTCTCATCGTGTTCAACGCGTCTACCAACGAGCTGAATGCGGTGCAGCAACAGCAGCTCGCGGGTCGCGCCGCAACCATTGCGGCCGGATTTCTGGCGGCGCCGATTCTGTCGGCCATTGAACAGTCACTGGGCCTGGACACGCTGGAGATCGTGACCGACGCGACGGCCGCTGGCGGCACTCGTCTGACCATTGGCAATGAGATCGCGCCAGGGCTCGTGGCGCGCTTCAGCCGGCAGTTCGGGAACGACCAGTACGACGAGGCGGCGATCGAGTACTTCCTCTCGCGCCTGTTCCGGCTACGCGCCACATTCTCGGACGCGAGCTCGCTCGGCACGCGGTCGCCCTTCCGCCGCGTCGAGCGCGCGGGCATCGACTTTCTAATCTTCTTCAGCTTCTAACACCAGCACACATCACGACGACGCGCCGGTCCGCCCTCAAGGCGATTGCCGCTACTGATGCGTCAGATCAATCGGCTCGTTGCTGGTGCCAACGACGATTGACTTGGTGATGGTCGTGGCGCCGGAATACACGGTGGCGGTGTAGCGGCCTTCCGTCACGTTGCCGATGGCGAACTGCCCCTGCGGATCCGCGGCGGCGGCCAGGCCGCTGGTGGTGGCGATGATCTGTGACGACATGGAGGGGTGAATGTCACAGCCGACGCTGTAGAAACCATCGTGGGGGAAGACAAACCTGAACTGTTCGCCAATGGGAATCGAGACGTTGAATGCCGGCGCCTTCTTCGCATCGTCCTGCACGCGGACGTTATGGGGCACTTCGTCGTTGTTGTGGAATTCCACGACTTGCCCGGTGCGGACAAACAGGATCTGAGGAATGAAGGTTTGCTGTACCTGATCCATGAACGGCACTGTGGCCTGGGGGGATGTGTTTGGTGTGTCAGGCTCGAAGATCACAATGGCGGGAAATGCTCCCGGTTCCACGGGGACTCGCCCGGTGATCGTGCGAGGGCCGACAACTGGCCCAGAAGAGACCGCCTCGCGAGCGGCCCCGGGCGAGCCGGAGTTGCTCGAGCACGCGGCCGAGGCCGCACAGACCGCGAGAAGGAGTGCGCCGCAGCGAGGAATCGTCAATGTCTTCCAGTGTGTCATCGTCACAAATTATATCTGTCCAGGTGTGAGCGAGCACGCGTCGGCGAGAAGTTGATAGGAGCGCCGTCGTGCCTGATGGTCGTGCGTGATGGTGACGACGAAGACCTCATCGGCCCCGTATTCAGCCGCGATCTCCTCGATGCCGGCTCTCACGAAGCCGGGGTCGCCAATGACGGTGCGTCGCCGTTGGTTGAAGACCTGTAACGTCTCCGGGCGATGCTGAAGGAGCCGGACGGCCTCGTCCACCGGCGGCACTCGGATCGGCCGGCCACCGAGAAACTGCAGAAAGGCGACCTGTGCGCTCGAGGCGAGTCTCGTCGCCTGCTCCTGCGTCTCTCCAACCAGCGCCCATACCGCGACGGCGATCTTGGGCGTCGACTGTGTGCGCGACGCAACAAAGTCCCGGCGGTACTGCTGAGCGACCGACATGCCGTTCGGGTTGATGAAGTCCGCAAAGGCGTATGGCAGCCCCTGCTCTGCCGCCCAAATGCCACTTTGCGGTGACGATCCGAGCAGCCACACCGGTGGGGACGAGGTTGTTGGTGGCAGCAGGCGCGCGAATCGGTGCCCCTCAGGGAGGCCGTCGCGCAGATAGCCAAGGAGTTCGGCGAGCTGCTCAGGGAAGTCGTCCGGCGAGGCGCTGCGGCGGTCGCGCTGCAGCGCGAACGCATGAAGCGGGTCTGTCCCTGCCGCCCGGCCAACCGCGAGATCGATCCGATCGGGAAACAGCATGCCGAGCATGTTGAACGTCTCCGCGACCTTCAAGGGGCTGTAGTGCGGCAGCATGACGCCGCCGCTACCGACTCTGATCCTCGATGTGTGCGCTGCGATCTGCCCGATCAGAATTTCGGGTGTGGTGCCGGCCAACATCGGCGTGCCGTGGTGCTCGGCTACCCAGTAACGTGCATACCCCAGGGCCTCGGCGAATTGGGCCAGGTCGACCGAGTGCGCCAGCGCGTCGGCGGCCGTGGAGCCTTCAGAGACCGGCGACTGGTCGAGGATGCTGAGCGTGAGTGGCATGGGCTGCGTCAGTCCCTGGCGGAGAGTCTCACTTCCGTTCCCCACGGATCCGCAACCGCCCAGCCGTCGTCGCGCTCAGCGGCGTGAGCCCCGGTGCTGACCAGACTGCGCACGGCATCGCCGACATCCTGCATCGATGGAAGGATGATGTCCCAGGCCAGGAGGCCGGGCTCCCGCGCCGCACGTGGAGCGAGCTGTCCCCCCCAGGTATTGGTGCCGAGGTGATGGTGATAGCCACCGGCTGAGAGAAACAATGCGCCCGGATAGCTCCAGACGGACTTATCGAAACCGAGCCCGCGATGGTAAAAGGCCTCGGCCTGGTCAAGCGAGCCGACTCTCAGATGCATGTGGCCGAGCACGGTTCCCGCGGATAGCCCGTTGAACGGGCCAGCTTCCCCACTCCGCATGACGTTCTCGAGGTCGAGCGGTTCCGTGGTCATGTGCCACTCGTCGCCATTGGCCCGCCACTCGGGCCTCGGTCGGTCACAGTAGACCTCGATGCCCAGGCCATCGGGATCCGTCAGATACAAGGCTTCGCTCACGGCGTGATCGGCGGAGGCCGTCGGCACGCCCTCTCGGACCAGATGCACCAGAAGACTCCCCAGTGCAGCGCGTGTGGGCACCAGCAGGGCGAAATGAAAAAGCCCGAGCCGCGTGACCGGCCGGAGCTCAACGTCGGGCTGCGCGCGAAGGCGGAGCAACGAGGCGTCGCTGCCAACCACCCCAAGTTCGGCGGTCCAATCGCGACGCGACAGGAGGCGTAGTCCCAGCACGTGCGTGTAGTAATCGATGGACCGACCGAGATCCCGCACAAGGAGCGTGACGCCACCAAGCCGCGTGGCCGCTGGCAGCCTGTAGTCGGGTGGTGAGACGCCGACCATCGGTGTTACCGCGTGCGTCGATTGGCCGACGTTGGGCGGAAGCGACGCGCCGGAGGGCGCGCGCCTGCGGCCCCCGGAGCGCGGGGCGTGGCGTTCTGAGAACGAGCGTCAGTCTGACTCCGGCCTCCCGTGCTTCCGCCTCGAGAGTCCGGACGACGCTGCCTGGTCCGGCCAGCGGGGTTGAAGCGCGAATGTCCACCACGCGAGTCCGGTTCGGGCACCACTCTGGGAGCCGCCGCCGCGTAGTCGAAGTCCGGAATCGTCACGCGTGGGAGCCGACGGTCGATCGCGCGCTCGATGGCGCGGAGGTTCTCTTCTTCGTCCGGAGAGATCAGCGTGAAGGCTGCGCCCGTGGCCTCTGCCCTTGCCGTGCGTCCGACGCGGTGCACGTAGTCTTCTGGGACCGCGGGCGCGTCGAAGTTGATGACGTGGCCAAGGGCCGTGACGTCAATGCCGCGCGCCGCGATGTCGGTGGCGACAAGCACGCGGTATTTTCCGCTCTTGAAGCCGGCAAGCGCTTCCGTGCGCTGCGCCTGGGAGCGGTTGCCGTGAATACGCTCAACCTTCACCTGGCTCTGGGCCAGAAACTTCATCAGGCGGTCAGCGCGGTGCTTGGTCCGCGTAAACACCAGGGCGTCTTGCACCTCACCCTGCGTCAACAGCTTCAGGAGCAGCGACTGTTTCAGGTGCTGCGGTACCGGGTAAACGGCCTGCGTGATACCAACCGCGGGGCCCGTTGACCGGGCCTGATTGATCAGCGCCGGCTCGCGCAGCATCTCTCTCGCCAGGGCAGCAATTGGTGGCGGCATCGTCGCACTGAAGAACAGTGTCTGTCGCTTGGTCGGCAGATGCCTGAGCACTCGGCGGATGTCCGGCAGGAAACCCATGTCGAGCATGCGGTCGGCCTCATCCAGCACCAGAAAGCTGAGGCCCGTGAGTTTGGCGTACGGTGCCTTGAAGTGATCGAGCAGGCGGCCCGGCGTCGCGACGATGACGTCAACACCGCGCCTGAACGCGTGCTCTTGCGGCCCCATCCCGACGCCGCCAAACACTGCGGCTGCGCCAATGGGCGTGTGCACGGCGAGCGCGTCAAGATCTTCGACGATCTGCGCGGCGAGCTCTCGCGTTGGAGTCAGGACCAGCGCGCGCGTCGTGCCCCGCGGCTTGTCCATGAGCTGTTGCAGGATCGGCAACAGGAACGCCGCAGTCTTGCCACTGCCAGTGGCCGCGGTGGCGAGCAGGTCTTTGCCGGCCATCGCCACCGGTATCGCCTCGGACTGAATCGGCGTCGGTTTGCTAAATCCGAGATCTTTGATCCCACGCATCAGCGCAGGGTGGAGGGAGAACTGAGAAAAGGGCACGTGAGTGGAACTACTTTCGGGGGACTCTGCGCGCCCGGCTCTGCCGGGCGCGCTCAAGCCAAAACGAAGTGACTAGAGGACGAGATAACTAGATCGACGAATGGATTGGGGTCGCTAGGCGACACGTTCCTCACGGGCTCGGCTGGGGAACTGTAACTCCGGCATCGGCGCCGCCACAAACACTCGGCGCACGGCCGCGGCAATCCACCGAGCGTACCTGGCCGAACGGGCCACACGGGCGCTGTCTGTCGCAATACCCGTGTTGGCGTACATCTGGCGGTACAACTTTGAAATCATCACGAACGCAAAGCGCGCCTTGAAGCTCTTCACGACGTGCGCGCGTTCCCAGACGTTCTTCCAGCTGTAGAAGTTGTCCCAGGCGCCCTGGGTCCGCACCCGGATCTCCTCGATCGACATCGTTGGATGCGGCGAGTAGAGCTTGGGACGCTTGGCCTGGGGAATGAGCCAATGCTGGGTCACGGGAATGCCGTCGATCTTGGTGTTCTGATGTTCCGGCTCCGCGGCCCACTTTTCGAAGTCGAGCGTGCCCGGGAACGGCGTGAGCAGGACGAACTGCGCGAATGTGACATCGGCCTTCTGGGCCAGCTTGACGGTGGCGTCGAAGGTGTCGATGCGGTCACTCGGCAAACCGAAGATGAACGACCCAAGCACATGCACGCCGTGATGGCGGAAGGCCCGAAGCCTGTCGACGAGCGCATCGCCCGAGAGGTTGAAGCCTTTGTAGACCTCCTTCAGCCCCTCTTCGGTCACGGATTCGACACCGACCAGGGCGCCCTTGATTCGCGCCTTGCGCATCGCCTCGAGGAAGTCGGGGTCTTCGGCCGCTTCCATCGTGATCTGCGTGAAGAAGATCATGTCGTCTGGCAGTAGGGCCAGGAGCGCCATCAACTCGAACCGCTCGGCGCGCAGCTCCTCGAGTTCGTGCAGCCGCGTCTTGTCCTTGCGGCGCCGCGCCATGGCGAGATCTTCCAGCGACACCGGATAGAAGTTGTCGTCGGCGAGCGCGATGAACCGGAAACCGAGGCGGCGGAGGTCGACGATTTCCTGCACCACGCGGTCGACACCGCGCTGCCGAGGCTCCTGGCCGTCTGTGCGCCAGACCGAACAGAACGAGCAATGCTTCGGGCAGCCGCGCACCGTCTGCACCGATGCCCACATGTAACGATCCTTGGGCATCAGGTCCCAACGGGCGGACTTGAACTCCTCGCCAGACACTCGGCCGCCGTCATAGAACGGCTGGGGCCGGCCAGCAAAGCAGTCGCGCACGATCTCCTGCCACACCAGGTCGCCGTCGCCCTTAACAACGGCATGTGCCATGCCGTGCTCCATCACTTCTTCAGGGAAGAGCGTCGCGTGAATGCCGCCGTACACCACCCAAGCGCCGCGCTCGCGCGCGATCTTGCCGATTTCGTATCCACGGCGGGCATTGCCCGTATGAACGCCGATTCCGACGACGTCGCCCGCCTTGATCGTGGTGGGGTCAATCAATTCAAGGGACTCATCCACGATGACCGGGTCGCCCCACTCGGTGCCGGTTGCCGCTGCCAACACGTACAGCCACCGGGGGGTGATGACGGCCACCCCGAAGGAGACGTGACTGGGGTTAATCAGATGGACGCGACCGCTCACAGAACCCTCACTTGGATTTCTTGGCGCCCACGGCACGCACGTTCTGCGCCCGGGGGCCGCTGATGGAATCGTCGAGGAGGTCAAAGGAGACGTCGTCGCCGACATTCAAATCGAAAAACTTGCCCTGAAAATCAGACTTGTGAAAGAACACGTCGCCACGAGTGGCGCTGATAATGCCGCTGCCCTGGCCGCGAGTCAGGAGCTTGACCTTGCCGCGGGTTTGTTTACCTGTAGACACAGGACGAGCAGGAGCAACGTTTGACGTTGTACGAGACCGCATCGGCCGCCCTTTCAGGGATTGAGTGGGCTTCCGATGAGGTCGCAGGGCCCGAAGTGGCTCCGCGTCGGCTCAACGGAAGGCGAAGACAGAGTGTAACACGTAGTGCAGTAGGACGTTAGCGCGATCTGTGCACTAAAGGTCGGTCTTCTTCATCGGCTGGTGTGAGGTGATCTCCGTCAGGATGTGCGCCAAGTGCTGCGCCTGTGACGTCCGGGACCGAATCTGCGCGGTCGCGGTCTCGGCGTCCTTGATCAGGGCGTCGAACAGGTCGGGCAGTTTTTCGATGGCTTCAATGCGCAGGGCGCGTGGGGCGTCGTTGAACAGCCACTCCTCCACGGTCGAAATGTCCGGGGTGTTGTGGTTGCCGGCCATCGTACGCAGCGATATACCCCAACGTCCGCCCACCTTGGCGTAGCCCAGGTCGCGTTTGGTGTAGTTGCCGAGCCCGTCTTCGCGACTGTCCAGGCGAATCCAGGTCGAGATGCCGAGGTTGAGCCTTTTCAGGGCAGTGTCGAGCGCGCCGACGAACTTGCCGAGTTCATCCGATACCGTATTGAGCTCAGTGGCGGCACTCGAGAGCTGCTTGTACGCGCTCGAGACCCGAACGGTGAGCGATTCGTCCTTTGGGGGCACGACTACCTCTTTGGCCTGACAGGCCTCGAAAAACCCACACAGGGTGTACGTCGCGTTGCTTCACCAGCAACGGGAGCCTCGGCTTCCGCCGCGTGAGGCTACTTGCCTCACCTCGCTCCAGAAGGCATCCTACCTCGATTCTCGTCCTGCGGAAATGTCCGCGCCATGCCCACGCGTGTGACCATCGCCGTGCGTCGAGTCATGTAGACCCCAGAGCCGCCACGACATCGCCGGAGAAACAAGGAAACCTTGTAGGATTAGTCCTGACGGGGTTCTTCTACTTTTTCGAGGCCAGGAGAAAGAAATCGTTAATGCCCACAATGAAAAAGAATCAGCACATGCTGGAGCTTGCCGCGCGCGGCGCGCACGCTCGCCTGAGCGATCTCATCCATGAAGTGGAGATGCTGCTTGCTCTGTTCCCTCACTTGAGGGACAGCTTTGACAAGGACGAACTTCCGATTCCGTTCCTTTTGAAGCGGGGCGCTGAAAAATCGCGCAGCGTGCAAGCCGGCGAGGCTTCCGCTGGCGTGGTTAAGCAGACTCGCAATCTCTCAGTCGCCGCGCGGCGCGCGATTTCCAACGCGCAGAAACAGCGCTGGGCTGCGCATCGCGCAGCCAAGGCCGTTACCAAGAAGGGCTGATCGACTCCACCGCAATCGCTTTCCCCGCGGTGTCGAGTGTGCCGACGACCTTGACCCACCTGCCAGCCAGCGCCTTGGCGGCCCGCTGGTCGCTCAGCCCGTAGTGCTGTTCCCCGTCGGCCAGTACGAACACCTCATCGTGGGCCTCGACACAGGCCAGCGCGCACTCGGCGTCTGTCTCCCCCATTCGCATGTGGGCATGGTCGCCGCGGTCGCACATGCTGTCAGTGATCACACCTCTGAACGTGTGTGGTGCCCCTGCGGCTGACAGCGAGACGATGGCAAGCAGCATCGCGCCGGTGCGCGCGATGCTGTGGCCGACGATCGCGTAGCGCTTCATTCGCCAGGAATCATCAGGTGCGCAGTTGACGTCCCGGCATTCATGATCCACACGCCGCCATCGCGGCCGTTCTCCGGCAAGCCAAGGCTGGCGGTCGTGGCGCCGGGCACGGCGACGGTCGTGTGCGGCGCCATGTGTTCCTTGTCTGCGCCACTCATGTTGTAGAAGACGGAGCCAAACTCCGGCTTCTCGCGCGTGCCATCCTTCTCCGCGGCGTCGAGGAGGACGTTCGCTTTGGTGCGGTCGCCCACCGCCTCGAACTTCATGTTCTGGGCGACGCGCTTCAGGTTGCCGACCATGGTGCACTCAACCGCGAACGGCTGCTGCAGGGGCTGTCCTGAGCGGTCGTAGCACACCAGCTTGTTGGTGCCCTGTTTCAGGGTGTCGTAGGTGTAGTCGGCCTTCCACTTGATCACCGTCGCGGCGTCGCGCAGTCTCGGCGGTGCGGCGAGCAGTGGTGTGGCGATTGAATCCTGGGCGCGTGCAACCGCCGTAACGGACAAGGCCAAAAGGGACATCGCAATCACGCGCTTCATCATGTCTTTTCTCCAGGAATCAGTGTCCGCGCCGAGCGGGAGCATTGTAGCGCTATCGGCTGGCCCGCCTCAGCACCGCCCGGCTCAGTGCGGCCCCGACGGTCGGGAGCTGAACGGAGAGGATGCTCGAGCCCATCGGCACCGTGACACCGCATAGCGTCGGAAAGCCATCAAGCGGCTGACAACGCACGCGCCGTCCCGAGGCACCGGTATCGACCGCATGCAGCGGCGAGTTGTAGATCGGAAGCGGTAATGTCGTGGTTCGTGGACACGACGCGTCAAAGTCGACCACGATCGTCTCACGCTCGGGCATCCGACGCTCGAAGGTGCAGCCAGCCTCGCGCCATCGGGCGAGAATCTCTGTGTTCGATGAAGCCACAGGCGGAGCGGCGGCCGGCTCGTACTCCCTGAAGCCCGAGAACGTCACATTGGTCAGGGAGACTCGGTCGACATCTCCCATCCGGTGATCGTGAATGGGGACAAACGCGCCGCTGCCGGCCAGCATCCACGTGGCGGCGATGCACAAGGCCGATTGGCGCCAGTGTGCTGGAAGTGCCACGTCCGCCAGGCACACCGCACTCAGAATCAGTGCTGGCGTCAGGACCGCCAACAGCCGCCAGGGAAACTGAATGTACAGGGCGCCAGGTATGGCCTCGTAGAAGGCGTTCGCCTGTGGCAACTGCAACAGCCACGCGAGCACGCCGACCATCAGGATGGGCGCGGCCAGACGGAGAGTCTTGACCGCAGGGGTTCCGGCCCCCAGAAACACGCGACGCACCAGGTGGGCGATGGCCAGAGCGCCGAGCGCCAGCATCGGGACGTCAAGTTGTACGGTGAGCCCTGACTCGGTCCGCCCGAATTGCCAGTATCGATCCCAGACATACCGGCTCACCGGCTGAAAATTGTCTACAGGAAGAAACGTCGGCCCGAGGATGCGACTGAAGTCATACGCTGGCGCAACCATGGTCATGATCGCCAGATAGGGCGAAATGATCACCACCAAGACCAGCAGCGCGGGCCAGGCGGTGCGCGGATTCAGCAGCGTCCAGGGCGCGACTCGCGCCAGCATCAGCACCAAGCCGGCCGTGGCAACAAGCAGCCCCACGTAGAACGCCAGCACGGAGTGCCCGAGCCACATGAGCCCCAGCGCTGCACCCATCCCGACGTGGAGGCGCCCGTCACGGATAGATGCGACGAAGAAGTACAGCACCCACGGCAGCACCATCATCGCGGAGTGCTCGGCCACGGCGCCGCGCACCAGCCAACTCGTCACGGTGTAATTGGCGCCGATGAGCGACAGCCCCGCCACAGTGGCAGCAAGCGGGCTCGCCTGCAGGGCTCTGGCGGTGGCGAACATCCCAGCGGCGCCTACGGTCAGCATCAGCGCCACCGTCGACACGTCGGCGAACCTGAGCGAGCCAGTCAAGAGCGCCAGCGGGCCCGCGACCAGGTAGAACAGTTTGTGATACATGAGCGGCATCGGCGAGCCGAAGCCGAAGGCGTCGGAGCTCGACCAGATGGGCATCAGGTCCCACGCCGCGACGTGCCGCGCGTAGACGAGCGTGCGCTGCAGAAAGCCGGGGCCTTCGTGCGACATCGGCCAACCGGCGTCCCGCCAGACAGGCGCCAGCGTCATCGCGGAGACGACGATGAAGAGCAGGATGAGAAGGACCGGGCGCGTGCGTCTAGAGAGCAGGCCGCGATCTTACTGCCGGCCTACTTAATCTGGAAACTGCCGTCGGCGAGGCGCTCGCGATGCGCGGCGTGGCATTGTCCGCAGAGCTCTGTGACTTCCTTGGCCGAGTATTCGATGCCGTCGCCGCTCATCAATGCCGCAGCCACGCGCAAGTCTGCGGCGGCCTTGGCGGCCGCATTCGCGAGCTTCAGCCCGTCGGTGTCTTTTCCGGTCCAGTAGCTCTGGACGACTGGCATGGCGTCGATGAGCACTGTCGCCTGTGTAATGACGGCTGCGAAATCGGTCTCCTTCACCGCGGCGTTGAGCCCCGGCATCGCTGCTGCCATGCTCTTCATGGCGGCGACGTAGGCGTCCGGCGCCTTCTCTGCCGTGGTCACCTTCAGTGACAGCCCGCCAACGATACCAATGACGACAACGATCAGGGTCCTGCGCATAGTGGTCAGCTCCTCTTCTCTCTCGTCGGCGCGGAATTTTCCGCGGCCGCGCGGACTAGTCCGCAATCAGATCTTCGTCACGTCGACCACATCCCTTGGCAGACGCCCGATGCGGGAGCCGTCTGCACACTCTGGGCCATGCGGCACTTGCCCTGCCCCGATTTGAGGCTGACAAGACACGCGACCTCGGCGCCTACGGGTGCCGTGGCCGCTGCATTGTAACGCCTTACCGCTCGTCGTCAGAACTTGTAGTCCAGTCCGAGGATCGGGAATATGCCCTGCTGTTCGCCAAACTGTTCGGCGTTCGTGCGCCGATTCCAACTGTAGCCGGCAAAGTTCCGGCGGTTCGTCACATTCTGCACGCCGAGGAACACGTTGAACGGTTGCCCGCCCACAGTGAACGTGCGGTCCGCGCGCATGTCCACCCGCTGGTAGGCGTCGGCGCGAACCGCGTTCACGCGCGAGAGATCGTAGACGCCTCGGCGCTGCGCCGCCGACACCGCCTGGTCAAATGGTGTGAAAGGGCGACCGGCAAGAAACGAGAGCCGCGTCGAGAATTCCCACTTGGGCGACAAGCGATACCCGCCCACGACGTTGAAGACAAACGGGTAGTCGAAAGAGCCAGGACGCCGGACGCCATCAAGGCCCGCGTGACGCGTCCGAGAGAATGACAGGTTGGCCTGTCCGTACACCTTGGAGGTCAACCGCTTCTCCGCAAATACCTCGACGCCTTTTGAGTGGCCGCGGCCGCCGCTCGTGAGTGGGAAGAGGATTTCGCGCACGTCGAAGGTATCCCCGATGTTGGCCAGGGATACCGACGGGAGGCCACTGGCCACAGGGTAGTCGGTGTACCGCTTGGTGTAACCCTCCACCGTGATACGCAACTCTGGTGACGGTAACCACGCCAGACCAGTGACGTAGTGATCGGCGCGCCACGGCACGAGGGACCGGTTCTGCGTGAATGCCGACGCGAACAGAAACGCTGGCTGCTGGTAGTAGGTGCCGGTGCTGGCGCTCCACGACAGCGTGTCCGTGAGGCGCAGATGGACGCCTGCACGCGGACTGAACCGGGTCCGGCCCAGGAGGCCGTAGTGGTCCAGTCGACCGCCGAGTGTGAGGTTTAATCGTGGCGTGATGTTCTTGGTCGCCTGCACATAGGCGGCTGTCTGATAGGACCGGTTCTTCGTGGCGAGGAGGAACGGATCGACGCCGGCCACCATTGAGTAAGGCGTGTCGTTGCCGTACGGAGACGCGGCGTCATACCGGTTCCGGAACACCTTGAGACTGCCGCCCGCCTGCACCTTATCGATGAACGGCATGTACATCGTCAGGTCGTATTTCACCGTCGTCTCTCCCTCGCGCGCGTCCTCGCGGTAGACGACCGGGCTGCCGTCAACCACAAGGCCCGCCGGGAGCCCCGCGGGAGGCGAGGTGTTGCTGACGAGATCTTTCACCTGCTGCCCGACCTTGGCTTCAGAGTGCGTGACGCCCAGCAGGCCGACGCCACGTGTGCCGAAGATGCGCTGCCAGTTGACGCCGGTCGCCGAGCGCCACCCGTTGTAGCGGATGTCGAAGTTCGAGATCTCGTCGACGAGGTCCGAGTTCTCGCTGAGGCCGAGGCGGATCTTGTCGACGCCGGAGATGTTGACCACCCATAGCCGATCCTTCGGGCTGAAGTCATAGACGGCCTTCGAGTTGTACGAATATTGGATCGGTACTCCGCCGAACCCGATATCGCTGGTGAAGAGGTCGAGGAAGCTGCGGCGCGCCGACACGATCCACGAGCCCTTCCCCCCGTTGATGGGCCCTTCGAGGATGCCACCCGCGCCAGCGAAGCCGAGCGTGGCCCACCCGCCGAACTTCTGCCGGTCTCCTTCGCGCTGCGTGACTTGGAGCACGCTGGACGTACGGTTGGTATACGGGGCGGGATACCCGCCGGTGAGGAACGTCACCTCCTGGATCAACCGCGCATCAAGCAGGCTCGAAATGCCTCCGGCAGACGCGAAGTTCGCGAACGAGTTGATGTTCGGGATTTCGACGTTGTCGACAACGAAGAGGTTCTCCAAGGGGCTGCCGCCGCGGACGATGATGTCGTTACGGGCGTCGTTGGTGCCGATGACGACACCGGGGAGGCTGGCCAGATACCTGGAGATGTCCTGTGTGCCACCCGCGTTCTTCAGAATCTGCTCCGGCTCGACGATAAATCCGGAGTTCTTGACCTCGTCCGGGGCCCGAAACGCGGGCGCCGTGACCGTGATGCTTTGGGTCAGGGCTTCAACCCGGGGCAGCGTGACGTCCACCGTGCTGTTGAAGCCGGCTCGCACATCAATGGCGTCGCTCGTGAACGGCAGCCCCTCCGGAGGAATGACCTCGAGACGGTAGGAACCGGACCGAATGTCCGTCATGCCGAACGCGCCCTGCGCGTCGGTCACCGCGCAGGACGCCGTATCGAGCGCACAGACCCGAACGCCCTCCACCAATGTCCCAGCCTGGTCGCGAACCACGCCGCTGATGCCGCCGATGCCGGTGGTGTTCTGAGCCGTCGCCACCGACCCAGACACACTGAGTACGAAGGCAACAAACATTGAGGCGATGAGCGCACGATGGGCACTGAGGGTTGTGGACTCTCCGACGATCATGCAGGGTGTGACGAGGCAAGCGCGGCCCAGGTTCCCGGTGCCGGATACCGAACCCTCCAAAAACCAACTTCGCCGTTTTGAGACCGGTCATTGGTTGCGCCCGTACAGCAAAAAGCCCACTTTCATGGGCTTTTGTGTGGCGATTTGATTGGTCGGGGCGAGAGGATTCGAACCTCCGACCCCTCGGTCCCGAACCGAGTGCTCTACCAGGCTGAGCCACGCCCCGACAGGCGAAGCGTTATCTTACCCCAGCTCTGGAGGTCGAGCACAACTCTTCGACCGCGCTGAGCGCCTGATGCGCGGTCAGATCCGGGTGCAACGGTGTGACAGACACAAACCCGTCGCGCACGGCCTGATAGTCCGACCGATCGTGCGGCGCCCATTCGTCCTGCCCTTCCTCGATCCAGTAGTAAGGCCGGCCCTTGGGGTCGTGGCGCTCGGTAATCTGCGTGATGTGATTGCGCTTGGCTTGCACGGTGACGCGAAATCCCTGCGTCTTCCCGGTCGGCAGATTGACGTTCAGGAACGTCCACGGCGGCAGCGGCCGCAGAAACATCTGCGCCGCTAATGTGGCGGCGGCCTCGGCCGCAAAGCTGAAATCCCAGGGCTGCTTGGTGAACTGCAGCGACACCGCAATGCCCGGCACACCAAGCAACGCACCCTCGAGCGCGCCCGCCACGGTACCGGAATAGGTCACATCGTCGCCCAGATTCCAGCCCTTGTTGATGCCAGAGACCACCATGTCCGGCAGGCGCTTGAGGACGTGCGTGACGGCGAGATTGACACAGTCAGTTGGCGTGCCGTCCACCGCGTACACGCCCTCGCGCATGTGCTCGATCCGCAGAGGACGCTTCAGCGTCAACGCATGCCCAATGGCGCTCGATTCGTCCATGGGCGCCACAACGACCACGTCGCCGAGCGGCCTGAGTGCCTCTGCGAGAGCGTGAATGCCCTCAGAACGGTAGCCATCGTCGTTGGTCACGAGAATCGTCGGCATGGGGAGTGGTCAGTATAGCAATGGGTGCGATAGTTGCCAGGGTGCCATAATCGACCCATCGCTGATGTTGGACCTCCTGAAGCGCCCCCTGAAGAACCTGCGGCTGTCGGTCACGGACCGCTGCAATCTGCGCTGCCAGTACTGCATGCCGGAGGCGGAGTACGTCTGGCTGCCGCGGCAGGACCTGCTGCACTTTGAAGAGATCAGCACGCTGGTAGATGTGTTCATCGGCCTTGGCGTGGACCGTGTACGTCTCACAGGTGGCGAACCACTGCTCCGGCGGGATCTGCCGTCACTGGTCCGAATGCTGGCAGCAAAGCCCGGCCTGCAGGATCTCGCCATGACGAGCAACGGCATCCTGCTGGCCGATCAGGTCGACGCACTCAAGGAGGCGGGGCTCAAGCGTGTGACCGTGAGCCTCGACACGCTGCACCACGACCGGTTTGCCGCCCTCGCCCGCTTCGATGAACTGACGCGCGTGCAGGAAGGCATTGCGGCGGCGTCTCGCGCCTTCGGCACTCTGAAGATCGACACGGTGGTCATCAAGGGAGCCAACGACGATGAACTGGTGCCGCTGCTCGAGTACGGCCGAAGTGTGAACGGCGAGGTTCGCTTCATCGAGTACATGGACGTGGGCGGCGCGACGCACTGGAGCGCGGCCAACGTCATGTCACGCGCGGAAATGATCGATCGGATCGCCGAGCACTACGGCGCGGTCAGCACGGTCGACGAGGACGGCTCTGCGCCGGCTGAGAGATTCATGCTGCCCGACGGTCTGGTCTTCGGGATCATCTCGTCCACGACCCAACCGTTTTGTCAGAGCTGCGATCGCAGCCGGCTCACCGCCGACGGCATGTGGTATCTGTGCCTCTATGCGACGAAGGGCACAGACCTACGTGCTGCCATCAGAGGCGGTGCCAGTGCTGAACAGTTGCGAGCGATGATCGCGACGTTATGGACGGGAAGGGACGACCGCGGCGCCGAGCAGCGCCTCGAACTTGGCGACCGCCGCGCGTTTGTGCCGCTCAAGACGCTGAAACAGGATCCCCATCTCGAGATGCACACTCGCGGCGGCTAGCGCCGCCGCGAACCCGGTAGTCGGGAGTCGGCCGTCCGACGATGGAGCGCCTGCTACTGGACGGTGACGGGCGCGCAGTGCAGGTCGAAGGCGCGGCGCAGCTCGGTGGCAATCTGTTCGGCGCTGCTGGTTTCGATCTGACGACGTTCGAGCATGTAGAGCAACTTGCCGTCGCGAAGCAGCGCGATCGAGGGCGACGAGGGCATCATGCCGGTGAAGTATCCGCGCGCCCTGCTGGTCGCGTCGTTGTCAAAGCCCGCAAAGACGCTGGCCATGTGGTCGGGGCGCACGCCGTGGCGAAGGGCCAAGGCAAGACCCGGCCTCGCCTTACCTGCCGCACAGCCACATACCGAGTTGACCACGAGCATCAGCGTGCCGCTGCTCTCGCTGACCTTCTTGTCGACATCCGCAGCCGTGCGCAGTTCCTCGATGCCGAGACTCACGAGTTCGGCGCGCATCGGCGCCACGAAGAATTCAGGATAAGCCATGCCCCATCTTACCTTGAGCGCGGCGGCGGCGCCGCCGCTCATCTGTGCCTCATTGTGGCGTCGAGCGTGTGGCGTAGTAGTCCGAGTAGACATCGCTTTCCGACCCCGCAGACTTCCTCACTCGGTTCAGGATGACGCCCAGCACTCGGTCTGTACCGAGCGCGTCGATCGCCTGGCGCAGCGCTTGCCCGTTGGTTCGGCCAGCCGCCGCCACCACAAGAAAGCCGTCGAGGCTGCCTTCGATGGCACCGGCGTCGGCGATGAGCCCGGTGGGCGGCGTGTCGACCACCACCCAGTCAAAATCAGCACGGGCCGCGGCAATCAACAGCGCCATCCGTAGCGACGTCAAGAGTGGCGTGGGGTCGTTGCCTGGCGTGCCGGCGGGAATGACAGACAGGCGTGATGTCAGGCGCACCATCGGACACTCCCGTCCATCGTCGTGGCGGAGCCAGTCCGCCAATCCCTCCTGCGGCGCGAGCGAGAGCAACCGCGAGACCGCCGGGCGGCGCAGATCCGCGTCGATGATCAGCACGCGCTGCCGGTACGACTCCGCAAAGGACACCGCGAGATTGACGGCCGTGAGCGTCTTGCCTTCTCCAGGCAGCGCGCTCGTGATCCCAATTACCCGCGTCTGTCGGTCGACACGAATGCGGCGCAACGCCTGCGCGAGGCGTCTGTACTGCTCGATGGCACGCCGCGGCGTCCGCGGGTGCCAAATGAGCGTCGGCGAGGACGGCTCCGGCAGCGTAGAAATCTCGCGCTCGGTCGTGGTGGGTGACTTGTTGGTGGCCACGATCTCGCTGACACTGACGAGCAGTGCCGCCTGCGTGACCGAGCGCAGGTCCGAGACGTCGTGAATGCTCGTGTCGCGCGCGTCGAGAACAAAACCCACCAGGAACGCCAGCAACAACGCTCCCCCGGCACCGAATGCGAGCCACGGCGCCGTGATGCGCCGCGTGGGAGAGGTGTGCCCCGCCAGCGACGGCGTGACGGCGGGCGACGGATCGGGCGCACGCTGCGCGGCGGCAGCCTCAGCCATCGCACTCGCGCGTTTCCGGAGGTCCGTCTGCTTCGCCTCGAGAGCGGCGTAGACGGCCTGTAACGAGTCACGCTCGCGCAGCAGTCGGCCGCGCTCCTCCACCATGGCCGCCACCACGGAACTGCCGGCCTCGAGCGCCGCGACGATCGCCGCGGACCGCCGCTGCTCAACTTCCTGTGACGCGATGCGCTCGAGCAACATCCGTCCTTCACGGGCGCGGTCCTCGTTGTCGTCGGCCTGTGCCGTCGACACGGCTGGTGGCGATGGTGGATGCGACGCCGCCACGGCCGAAGCCTCCGCCTGGCGCTCACGCACGATTCCGCGCTGTTTGACGACGTCAGGATGCTGCGGCATCAATCGACGTTCAAGCTCACGCAGACGGGCTTCCGCCTCGTTGGCGGACTGCTCGGCGGCCACGACCTCCGGATGCACAGGCCTGGCAACCGCCACTGTCGCCGCTGGAGGGGTCGATTGCAGAGTGCTGAGGGCGGCCCGGTCGCGCGCGATGGCTTCTGCAAGTGCACTGACCCGGCGACGCGCACCCACCAGACGGGCGGCGCGGGCCGCGGGGTCGTTGGCACCCTGGGCCGCCGCCTCCTGGTCGAGTGCGGCCAACGCCGCGTCGCGTTCTGCGATCTGCTGGCGGGTGCTGGCGAGCTCGGCGTCGAAGATGGGACCGAGCGCTTCGAGCAAGTCGGCCGCGCGGGAGCCCTCAGGCGTCACCGCGACCGGCCGCACCGACGCATCGAGGGCGGTCACTTTCACCCGCTCGCGCCATTGAAGCTCGGCGACGACCGCCACGAGTACCGCGGCCAGCACGAAGACGACCGCCATCGGCAGCGCATGGCGCCGAACCATCCGGACGAGGCCGGCCATACCGGACCGTTCATTACCGCTCATGACACCCGACGAAGAAGACTCGACCGTGGAACGATCAGGGAACGATGAGGGTGTCGCCCGGTCGAAGCACAATGTCCTGCCACACGCGAATCCCTCGTGAAACTTCGGTGTAGTCGAATGGCAAAGAAATACGCGCGCCTCGATCTGTGCGTAACACCGTGATGTGACGAGCGTCGGCGAGGGGCGCGAGCCCTCCAGCCTTGGCAATCAGGTCCAGCGCCCGCATGGGGGCCAGAATCGGATACGAACCCGGCTTGATCACCCGCCCGGTGATGGAGACTTTGCGGCTATTGATCTCCCGTACGATCACCGTAACGTTGGGCTCTTTCACGTACGCTCGCAGAAGCTCCGCCAGTTGGGTCTTGAGCTGGGCCGGCGTTCTTCCTGCAGCCACCACGTCGTTCAACAGGGGCATCGTGATAAACCCATCCGGGCGGACGATCAGGTCCTTCGTCAGGTCAGGCTCCCCCCAGACGAGGATGCCGATCACGTCTTCTGGGCCAATAGCGAACTCGGGCTCGGGCCCCGGTGATCTGGCCGCAGCGATCCGGTCCGGCACGGGCTCCCTGATGGACTGGTTCTGTGCTTGGACGCCGACGACGAGCAGCATAACCAAGGCGGCTGCTGTACTAATCGTTGCCAGGCGACCCCAAGATCGCCGGCTCGGCCTGCGCACGTTCATTGCGGAAATTCTAACTCAATAGGTTCACAGCCCGAGGCGTCTGAAGACCGCGCCATCATCGACGGCTGGGGTATCGTGTGTGCGCGTGCTGACGCCTCACCCTCGCGGACGGGACTGGTCGGCGGTGACCGCCCTCTGCGCCTACGGGCTCCTGGCCGCCCTCTACACCTGGCCGCTGGTGGCCAACCTCCGGACGGCCCTGCCGAGCGATGCGGCAGATCCGTCCCTCAACGCGGCGATCCTCCGCTGGAACGCCACGACGCTCCCCTTCAGCGCAGCGTGGTGGTCGGCTCCCCACTACTTCCCGACTGATGCAGTGGCGGCCTTCACGGAAAGTCTCGAGGGGATCAGCATCACCGCGACGCCCGTCTACTGGCTCACCGGCAGCGCCATTGCGGCGTACAACGTCTCGTATTTCCTGACCTGGCCGCTCTCGGCGTTCGCTGTCTTTCTTCTCGCGTCCCGACTCACCGGCCGCCGGGACGCCGCCTTTCCTGCGGGGCTCATCTTCGCGTTCACCCCGTATCGAACCGCGGAGATCGCGCACATTCAGAGCCTGTCCGCCTTCTGGCTTCCGGTGGCGCTGCTGGCAGCCCACGCGTATCTGGATGAGGGCCGGCGCAGATGGCTCTGGTTCTTCGCCATCGCGTGGGTGTTGCAAGCATTGTCCAACGGGCACTACATGCTCTTTGGCGCCATCGTCATCGGCTTGTGGATGGCTTATTTCTCGTCGCCTGCCGTGAGATGGCGACGAGCGCTCGCGTTATCGGTTACGGCGGTCGTCGCGTCGCTACCCCTGGCGCCGGTGCTCCTGACGTATTCGGCCGTGCACCTGCGGTACGGACTGAAGCGCGACTACAACGAAATTCTCGCCTACAGTGCGCGGCCCCATTCCTGGTTTGAGACCACGGGCGACGCCTGGTTCTGGCGACACTTACTGCCTGTCGGAAAAGACGCGCTCTACCCTGGCGCCGCTGGCGTGCTCTGTGTGGCGCTCGCCGCTCTCGTGCTGATGCGGCGGCACCGCGCCCATCAGCCACTGCGGGGCGCAGCGGGGTGGGTGCGGGCTTGCGCCGTGGTTGTTGGCGGCGTTGGAATGCTGGCCACAGTGGCCGGATTGTGGCTCGGCCCATGGAGCGCGTCGGTCGCCGGATTCTCCGTTCGTATGGCCAACCTCAATCGCGCGGTTGTGGTCACCGTGGCGGCACTGACTGTAGCCGCCGTGCTGACGCCGCAGTTACGAAGCGCCTGGCGGCGCCGCAGCCCGCTGCTGTTCTACGCCGCCATGGTGCTTGCGATCGCCATCTTCTGCGTCGGCCCGGTGCTGCACGTCGGCACCAAGGCGATGCTGCAGCCGGCGCCCTACCGGTGGCTCATGGTTCTGCCAGGGTTCGACGAACTCCGTGTGCCGCCGCGCTTCTGGATGCTCGGCGTCATGTGCCTGGCCGTGGCGGCAGGCCTTGGCCTCAATCGGCTCACGGCCGTACCCTGGCGGCGGCGGACGCTCGTGTTCGCTGTGTCGATGCTGGCGCTTCTCGACGGCTGGATGCCGACGATGAGGATGGTGGCCGCGCCGGTGGAGACCTCCCTTGAAGCGGCTGGCGGGGCCGTCCCGATTCTGGAGTTGCCTCTCGGTGTCGACTGGGATTGGGACGCGGTCTACAGAGCATCGGGCCATCGGCGGCGCGTCTTCAATGGCGTGAGTGGCTACGATCCGCCGCACTACGACGCGCTGAGGTTCGGACTCGCCCAACGCGATCCTGCGGTGCTCGTCGCCATGGCTTCACTCAGCGACTTCGATGTGGTGGTCGACGGGGCCGCGGACCCCGACGGCCTCATTGCTCGCTACGTGTCAGAGGTGCCGGGCGTGCAGTTGATTCGGGTTGAAGGCGCTCGTCGGCTCTACCACGTGCCTCGGGGTGCAGCGGAGCCACAGCTCGGTGCGGCCCTTCCGATTGCCGGCGTGCAGGCCATGCGCCTGCGGGAGTTGTTCGCGACCAGCCGAGACGCTCCGCGTGAAGTGGTCGACGGGCGAATCGATACTGGCTGGGACGACTATCCCCAGGGTGCGGGTCAGTGGGTGTCGGTGGACCTTGGGAGCGCGCAGCGCGTGGGAGGCGTGACCCACAGTCTGGGCCGAAGCTTTCTGGCCTTTCCGCGGCGGCTGGAGATTCAGACGTCGACAGACGGCAGACGATGGGAACGTGCCTGGGAGGGGCGCGCCGCGGCGCAGGCCTTCCTTGCCCTCGTGCGTCAGCCGCTCGAGGGCCCAATGCGGTTCACGTTTCCGGCGCGGGAGGCACGCTACGTGCGGCTGCTGCAGCTCGACGACGCGCCGCAGCAGTGGCATGTCGCCGAGCTCACTGTACACGCGCCGTAAACGCTCAGTGCGTCACGATGTGGCGCAGCCTGAACTCGAGCATTTTGCCCCGGGCAAACGCCTCCGCCAGCAATGGCAGCATCTCGTGTCGATTAGGCTTACCGTCCATGCGCCTGACGTGACCGCGGTGCAATTCGGGTGGATCCGGCATCTCGAGCAACTGACACAGGGCAACGCGGCGAGTGATGTTGAAGTCCATCCGTATCCTCCGCGAGCACCGTACCAAAGCGCCGATCGGAGTACAAGGGAAATCACCGATGGGCGTCACCGATTCAGGAACGGCACCCACACCTTCCCGCGGGAGAGCGTTTCGTTGGGCTGAAAACGCCCCTTGTATTCGAGCGAGCGGCACCCTTTCACGTAGTAGCCGAGATACACGAACCGTAAGCCGGCGCGCCGGGCGACGTCGAGGGCTGTGAGAATGTTGAAGGTGCCGATCGAACGCGCGCGCTCGTCAGGATCGTGAAAGAAGTAGATCAGGGAGAGTCCGTCGGGTACGCGATCGACATAGCCGACGCCAATCAGTCGACCCTCAATCGTGTAGCGCCACTCCTCGGTCGGGAACGGATTCGCCACAAACATCTCGTGGTAATCGCTGGCGCCGTCGGACCAGCCTTTGGTCTCGTGCTGATGCGAGTGGAACTTGTCATACAGCGCCCGATTCTCCCGGCCATCAGACGGGGTCCCGATGGACAGCGTGACGGCGCCGTTGTTGCTGGTCCACGCGCGTCGCTGGCTGCGGTCCGGGCGAAATGTGGCGACGGGGACGCGCAGTGAGTGGCACTGTGTGCAGTGGTCGCACGCGGGCCGAAACAGTGAGAAGCCAAAGCGTCGCCAGCCAGCGCGGAGCCGGTCGCCGTACTCACTGGCTGTGGCGTCGGCGACGATATGGTATTCGAAGCGCCACTCCTGACCTGGCAGGTACTGGCACTGGTCGGCCGAGGAGATGAACGTCAGCAGTGTCTGCATGGATGGTCAAGCTCCCGGCGAGGTGACAGACCGCAGGAGGCCGCGCACCAAGGGTACAGGAGCGAGAGTCGGAGCCGTCCGGATCTGGGCCGCCGCCGAGATGCCCGACACGCAAACGGCAGTCACCCTGACCGCGACGGCAGATGGCCCGCGGAAGGTCGAGCATCTCAGTGTGGCCGGGGAGTTGAACTCCTGACACAATGCAGATTTCCCCTCGACTGACGCCAGAGGCTCAGGAAGCGAGCGCGCGTGATCGATCTGCGAGACCAACTGACTGGAGCCGTCGTGATGGCTCCCATGACCAAGGGTTCCAACCTCCCCTACCGCCGTCTGTGCGTCGAACTCGGCGCGGTGGTCACGATGAGCGAGATGACGGTAGCGCGGCGCCTGAAGCAGCGCAAGCGCAGCGAGTTTGCGCTCATCCGTCGAGCGCCAGACGAACCGTGCTTCGGCGTCCAGCTCTCGGGCAACGACCCAGCGGAGATGGCCTGGGCGGCGGCGCTGGTCGAGTCTCGCGGCGCGGATCTCGTTGACGTGAACCTCGGCTGCCCGATCGACTTCTTCACGCGCAAGGGACTCGGGGCGGCGCTCGCACGTCACCCCAATCGCGTCCGGCGCATCGTTGAGGCGATGACGCTGGCGGTGAAGATTCCCGTGACGGTGAAGATCAGGCTCGGGTGGGACGACCACGACCTCAACGGTGTTTCCGTCGCGCAGGCGGCGGTGGATGGCGGCGCCAAGGCCGTGTTCGTGCATGGCCGGACTCGGGCGGCGCGCTACACACGCGCGGCGGATTGGGAGGCGATTGGCGAGATCGTCCGCGCGGTGACGGTGCCCGTGGTCGGCAATGGTGACGTGCTGTTTCCGCACGACGTGGCCGCCGGTGTTGCGCGTTCGGGAGGCGTCGGCGTGATGGCGGCGCGTGGTGTGCTCATCAAGCCTTGGCTGTTTCGTGAACTGCGCGAAGGCGATCTCGACATCTCTGCCGCGGAGCGGCTGGAGATCTATCGCCGCTACGTCGCCTTGGCGCGCGAGCACTGGGGGCACGACGAACTGGGCACGGGCCGCATTCGGGAATTCCTCATCTGGCACCTCGGCTTCTGGTGCCGCTATGCGCCACGACGCGCGGACGGCAGCTATCCGTCCATGCAGCAGCGGGAGTCGTGGATGCCGCGCAATCCCCTCGAGCAATTACTCGCCAGGGCCGATGCCGAGGCGCACACGTATCTTGCCGATCGGCTATTGGCTGGAGACGAGCCAACCGCGGAGGGTGCGCCGGAGCCTTCCACTGCGGCGTCGGTGGACGATGATGCGGCCGAGGCCGGGTAGTCGCCCTCGCCGGCGGTCAGACGTTACGGCGTGCGAGCGTAGGTCGCCTTGATCTCGCCCTCGGCGATGATGCGCCCGGCGATCTGGCTCATTACCGAACTGGCCCTTCGGTTCGGCCCAATGCCGAGCGTGGCGTTCAGGGCATACACGACGAACCGATAGTGGTGCAGCTCGCCCGCAGGTGGCTCCGGCCCTCGGTAACCCTCGACGTCGTAGTGCGTCGACGCCTGGTGGGCGCCAGCAATGTCGGCCGGCATGCCGATGTTCTCGCCACGGGGTACGTTCGCGGGCAGTCCTGACGCCGTCGGCGGAATCCCGTAGACCAGCCACTGCACGAATACCTTCTCTCCTGGGAACATGTGGTTGTCGAGGTCTTCTAGCGCAACCGCAATCTCCTTTGTGTCGGACGGGAGCCCGAACCATTTGAGAGCAGGAGACGTATTGGCCCCCTGGGAGGTGTGCTCTCGTGGCACTGTCTTGCCTGGCTCCACCGTGGGACTCTCCAGCCTGATGGTCTGCATGTTCTCAAGTCTTCCATACGTCGAGAGACTTCACGTGTCCCCGAGTGAACACAGAATGATTACGCACACATTGGGAGCTTCGACGTAGAACTGCGCATCGGGTTGGTAGCCAGAAGAATGGCATTTAAACCTCTGAGAGTCTGACTCTTGCGCAGATTCCGGGTCGTTCGAAGACTCCACAGGAACCGCTAACTAAAATGGGATGCTCCGGTTACGCGCAATTGTGCACTGCTCTGAAGTTGCATGTATTGTCCGGAACAAAGCTTGCACGGGCGGAGTCAAGCTTGTTCATGTCCGGCGGTTCCTGCGCGTTCTTGAGCCCCCAGCGCCGGAGGTCAACTCGAAGTCTGAATCCCGTCGCGATTACCTGGATCCCTCGTAACTGTCTTGCTTTTCTTGAGGTCGTCCGCATGAAGAAGTCCCTCGTTCTCTCGCTCGTCGTGTCCGCCCTGATGCTCGCCGCCGGTCGCCCGGCGTCAGCGTCGTCTCTGACGGGCACGTACCTGACCGATGGCGACGTTAGTGGCACCGGGCCATGGACGCTGACAACCACTGGTCCAAACCTGTACGGATTCGTGGGGCTCGTCTTGGACACGCCAGTGTCGTTCAGCGACTTGACGCAGTTCATCGTAGACTTCGAGTCGCTCGCCGGCGGCGCCGGCGGCGGGTCGCCACGCGGGCGCATTCAGCTCGACACGGACAACGACAACAACGCCGACGGTTCCATCAGCGTCTATTTCGGCACCTCGCCGGGCTTCGTTGATACGCCTGCCACGCTCAACCCCTTCAGCGGAATGAATTTCATCGGCAACAACGACGCGGGTCGCTACGATACGTCCGCATTCGGCGGGGGCAGCCCGTTCACTACCTACGCTAGTGCTCTTACACTCCTCGGCAGCGCGAAGGTTCTGCGCCTTGGCGTGGTTGTCGATACCTTCTTGCCGTTCCCGGACTATACGATTCGGATTGACGGAATCAGCGGCGCGGACGCCGCGACCGATACGGCTCCCGTCCCGGAGCCGACCTCGATGATCCTCCTGGGCACCGGTCTGGTTGGATTGGTTGCGAAGCGCCGGAATCGTAAGCTCAAGAACTGAGCGCACCTACCAGACTCACGAGGGTTGGGACGTCAGGTCGACTGGTTCGAGGTCTGAGGTCGGCACTGACGTCCCCCGCTTTCAGTAGCGGATCCGTTTAGAGTCCGGCGGTTACATTCGCCGCCTTTGCGTTCGCCGTCAATTGCCGCGCGTACGCCGTGGGCGTGAGCCCACGGAGACCCTGCTTCGGCCGTTCGTCGTGGTACTCACGTCGCCACGTCTCGATGACGACCTGGGCATGCCCCAGGCTCGTGAACCAGTGTTCGTTCAGGCACTCATCGCGGAACCGCCCATTGAACGACTCGATGTAGGCGTTCTGGGTCGGCTGGCTTCGGCCAGGCACCTACACCGTCACTTTTGTCCTACCCGGATTTGCGACCTACAAGCGCGAAGGTATTGAGATCAGTACGGGCTTCACGGCTACGGCAAACGCCGAAATGCCCGGGTGGGCCGGTGCCCTATCCAACTGAGCTACGGGCGCACATGGTGGAGGAAGGGTCAATGTAGCAAGAGATCCGGAACAGCTCGTACCGGTCTTGCGCCTCTGAGGAGGAGCGGGCTCGAGCGCGCGATTGGGAATCTGCGCGCGTGTCGCATGTCTCGCGAGGCGAGACAGCGCCCGGGGTCTCCGAGGCGCTGTCTCGCCGACGCGGTTTACTGCTGCTGGGCGCGCTTTGCCGCCGCCGGTGCCTTGAAGGCGTAGCCGGGCGATCCGTTCAGCATCTTCGGAGCGAGCGTCGTGATCTTGTCCTTGTCCGTGTACAAGACACCGAAACCGCTCATGTCCCTCGCCGCACCATACCGCGCCGTATAGTGAATCGACCCATCCTCCGCGTGCATCAAGCGGGTCGAGTCAGCGACGAACTGCGGACGCGGATAGAACACGAACGTCCCATCCTTCGGATTGAGTTTCGCGTTCGCCATCGGACGGTCCGACGTGCTCGTGTCCGGGAACCAGATGTTGCCGTCCCTGTCCACCGACGCTTCGTACGGCAGGGCGCCGCGGTGCGGGATGTCCCACATCTGCCATCGCCCCGTCTTCTGATCGAGCTTGGCGATCTTTCCGGGGCGGTTCCCGGCGGCCCAGATCCCGACCCAGATGTTGCCCTCGGCATCCGACTCCGGCCCGCGGCGGAAATTCGCCGGGTAGATCGGCGAGATGAACTCGGTCCATGCGCCGGTCGACTGATCGAAGCGCGCGAGCCTGCCGCCGTTCCATTCGGCGACCCAGATATTGTCGAATGGATCGATGGCCGCGCCGTACGGCGTGGCGTTGTGCGTCGGAATCCGGTAGGTCGCCGCCTTCTTCGTGGCCGGATCGTAGCTGCTGATCGCGCCGGTCAGCATCCAGTGCATCCAGATCTTGCCGTTGGAATCGACGAGCCCGCCCATCAGCGGTCCCTTGCGCTCGGCCCGGATCACGCTTTCCGGATCGGGGTCGACCTCGTGCTCCCATTTCTCCGTTCTTGGATTGAAGCCGAGAAGCCGTGAGTGCAGGCCGACCGAGCCAGCCCCGCTGCCGTCGACGCGCCCATCTTCGATCCGGGTGAACTCGAGCACCCAGAAATTGCCCTGGCGATCCATCGTCTGGTCGTGGACGCCCGCCCGCTTATCGGGCAGGTTCCATGCCTTCTGCTCGCCGGTGCGCGGGTCGAGACGGACGATGCGGCTGGGCACGCCGCGATCGACGGCCCAGCGATTGCCCTCCGCGTCCATCGAGACCTGCATGATGGTTCGGACCCCGACCGTGCCGGTCGCGGCGCTTTCCGAATCGTTCGCGGCGGTCGACTGACCGGACGACGCCGCCTCCTTCTGTTCGGAGACGGTGTAGTACTCGATGTACTGCGCCTTGGCGAGCGCCGCCTCATCGAGAGGCATCTCGACGTCGGTCTTCACGGCGCGCCGCTTCTTGTCGAGGCCGAAGTTCTTCTGCAGGTACTCGAGAAGGTCCTTCCGATCCCGCGGCCCGAAGCGGACGCCGCTCGCCGATCCGGCGAGGACGCCCTCACCCAGGTTGATCCTGTCATGCTCCAGGAGGTTCGTACCCATCATCTTCTCAAAGCCGAGCTTCCATCCCTGCGGAGAGCTCGGGCGACCCGGAAAGAAGTTCTCCCCGTGGCACTGCATGCACACCGCCTCGAGGACATCGCGTCCCGGCCCTGGCGGGTAGATTTCCTCGTAGCTGGCGTACGTGATTTGGGGCCTCTCTGCCTGGGCGCCGTTGGCCGCCCTTCCTGCCGTCTGATCGACGATCGTCGGATACGCGTTCGGAACCGTCGAGTCATGCATCGCGACCGTGACGGCCGGATTGGTACCCATCTTGATTACGATCGGCTGCGGATCCGATTCGAGGCCGCGCGCCTTCGCGATGAGATCGTAGGTGCCCGGCATCACGGCGACCGCCTTGAACGCGCCCGCCTGTGTGTAGACCATGTACAGCATGTGCCGTCGCCCGTCCTGGCTGCGCAGATACACTTGCGCCGCCTTGAACGGCTTGCCGGCCGTCACCGTTCCAGTGACGATCCCCATGCCCCGCAGTTCGCCTCCGGTCTGTGCTGCGACCGTGGCTGTATGCCGGGCGAAAGGAGTGTAGCCAGCGATGAGCGTCGCCGTCGCGATGGTGAGAAGCGCGAGCGATCGTCGGCCGATCCACCGTGATCCGGACCGGCGAAGTGAGTTGGACCTCTGCATGGCGTGCCTTTCCGAAAAGGGTAAGATCGAACGGCCTGTCAGGCGCCAAGGGTATCATCCTTCGGAAGAGAGGGCATCGGCGGAATGTCGCCGCGAATAGGCCCAATTCCCGGCTTAGAAGGCCGGTGATCACGCTGACCACCGATTTGGTAGACCAAGGAGCAGGCGATGACTGACTTCGCAGGCGAACGGTCACACTGATCCCTGATTTCGTAGGCCACCGGTCCACCGGCGCTAGACTTCAGAGGTATTTCAGTTCGATCCCTTCATTCCGGCGGCTGCCATCGGCAACGTCAGAACTTTCGGCTCGGCCGCTACGGAGTGCCCACCAGCGAAGGCTGCGGCCCGGTGAGGCACCAGGCAAACACCCGTCGGACAATCGGGCTCAGTCCGGAAAAGTCAGTGGATGCCTCCGAGCCAGGCGCCGCCTCCGCCCGGAATGTCCGTGTGGCTCCGTTGCAAGTGAATCGGAGTTCGCCCGCGCCTGAGCGCGTTCGTGCGCTCACGAGCGGGTGGCCTCGCGCCGGGACTTCCTCAAGATCGATCTTCCACGGCGCGGATGGCGCGTCGTTCGGGAGTGTGGCCACGCGCAGCATGGCGACCATGGCGGCGACGGTGGCTCCGCTTGGAGTCGGCTTCCCCGCGGCAAACAACGCTTGATCCATTTCGATCTTCACGAGCATGAGCCGCGCAACGGCGGGGTCGGGCGCCGCAGCGTCGAAGGTCTCCAGGTTCAGGCCCCCCTTCGCTTGCGCGCCAGTGTGGCAGCCGTGACATCGGCGCTGAATCAAATCGTTCGCGTCCGCCGGTGACAGCGGCTCAGGAGCCTCCTGATCGACTGCAGCGCCAGCGACACGTGGGGCTGGTCCCACAAGGACCCATGCTGAGACGATGAACGCCGCAAGCATTCTCACGAGGGCACTCCCTTGCGCGGCAATGTAGACGCCACGACGTCATCAGGTCAAGCGACGTCCTGTCACACCTGTTGTCAATGTTCCCTGACGGGTTCAGCACGCCTTTGTTGAACAAAGCTGAATATTTCCCGCCCTAGACGCCCGGCCGGGTGTAGGCTCACGCCCACCATGTTCCAGCTGAGCCGGGTCGCTGCCGTTCGTGTCGTGGGACTGGCGCTGCTAGCGTCGGCGCTTGCTCTCAACACGGCCACCGCTAGCTCGATTCTTATCAATGGTAGCTTCGAGCTGACTTCCTCCGACATGCCCGGCAGCGGAGAACTTCTCGCTGGATCAACCCAGATCACCGGCTGGACGGTCAGTGGAACCAGCCTTTCCAACGACGTTATTGACTGGCTTGGTCCGGGCGGCGGGGGGCCGCTATGGAACGCATCAGACGGCACGCACCTCGTCGAACTCGACGGCCGAAACTCCCTGAACGGCGCGATCTATCAAACCTTTGCGACGCTCGTAGGCCAGACATACCAAGTGTCCTTTGATTTGTCGGGTAATCCTGGGGACGGTCGGGGCACGCTTGGCAACGGTCTACCACTCGTCAAGCAGGTCCGTGTCGCCGTGGGCGGCGTCACGCACGACTACCAGTTTGATTCCACCGGCCTGACGACGGTGACGCTCCTGTGGCAACCGATCTCATTCGCCTTCATTGCGTCCGGCACCACCGAAACCCTCAGCTTCACGAGCCTGACGCCGACACCTAACAGCTACGGTGCATTAGTCGATGACGTGCGTGTCGAACCCGCCCTCACGGCCGTTCCCGAACCAACGTCGCTGCTTTTGCTCGGCACCGGTCTACTCGGCGTGGTCGGGCGACGGTGGCGGCGAGAGTAGCGTGATGCGCCGACATCTGACCGCTTTCGTCTTCGTGCGATACGGCGGGTGGATCGCCCTTGCGCTTCTGGCGCTTGGCGTATTAACGAACGCCGACGCCGACGCTCCAGGCTTGCAGGCCGCTGGCCTACTTGGGCTGTTAGTAGGAACGTGCTTAGGCATGTTCTGGGCGTCGGCTTGGTTGGCGACCCTGGGGACGGAGGTTCCCTGGCTAGTCCGCATCGGCGACGGTGTAGCTAATGCGCTTACGCTCCTGGTTAACGTCGCTATCTTCTTAGGCTTGCCGTTGGGCGTTCTCTATCTCTTCGTGCGCTTCGCAAAATGGGCTTGGCTAAACTGACACGAACCCGCCGAGTCTGCGAGCGGTGCCCTGTTGTTCTCGACTAGCGCCCCATGACCGCCGCAGCCGTCCTCGCCTCCGCGAACGACACCGAACCGGGGGACGTCTGCGCCGCTACGAGAGTCGCTGCGCGCCTCGGGGCGGGTGCCAGACGGTGGCGTGCGGGCGCGACCTCGGCCGCCGGACGTTCTGTCCGGACTGCCTCACGATCTTTGACGACTATGACGTGCCGGTGAATTGGATTCGGGAGATTCAGTGATGAAACTGTTGCGCCTGTTGACTGGTGTCCGGGACGACCTAGATCTGCAGAGCCACTGGTGGCACAGGCTGCTCAAGGTATGCAGCCTGCTCTTTGTCGTTGTTCTCGGAGGTGGCGCGATCCTCATCCTCCAAAGCGACAGGCCACAGCTAGACATCAATGACGTCGAGATCGTCGCGAATCTCCGTGACTTCACAAAGAAGGCGTCGCCGGACATTGTGAACACGATCCCCAGCTTCTTGGCGCTGCCCGGGGAGCTGGGAGGTGTCAAAAAGGACGGCCACGTCGACCTCGTTAGCGAGTGGTTCTTGTCGAACGAGTCCTTTTGCAGTGCTGATCTCAGCAAGCAGGCCGCGGCCTACGCCGAAAAACTAAATGCGCGGGAGTACGATCGAACGAAGCACTTCACTGCCGAGAAGATTGTCGAGATCGTGAACAGCGAGAGACGGAAACTTAAGCCGGGCGAAGAGATTCGCTATTGTGGAATCTCGGAAGTAGTCGGGTTCGCCTCAGATGCCATCGTCAAATACAAACCAAAGTTGCCCATCGTCGCTCGACGATGGACGGGGATCGCGTGGCGGACCATGCTGCTGCTGCTCGTATCTTCCCTTGTCGCAATGAATCTCTATTTCCGCGGATTCGTGTATGTGCTCTGCGGGCCACGGAATGTACCGACGGACGTTGCGAACCCCTGATGCTGTGACATTGGGGCGAACCGTGAAGAAACTTCAAATGAGTTGTCCTTCCGGCCGTCCCCTCCCCGCCCTGCGCATCCGGGCGTTGATCCTGTCGGATACCACACCCGCGTTCTGGCAGTCATTGGGCAACTTATCTCGTGCGGGCTTGTCCGGCAGACGCTGGCCCTCTGGACCCACAGTGGACCCAAAAGGCAACGGCCTGACTGGGGGTCAGGCCGTAAAGTCTTGCATCTAAATGGTCGGGATGGCGGGATTCGAACCCACGACCCCTTGACCCCCAGTCAAGTGCGCTACCAGGCTGCGCTACATCCCGACGCGAGAACTCCGTATTCTAGTCTGAATCCACGTACCGGCTGAAGCCGAACCCTACCTGCGCTTGCGCTTGGTTGGCCCCTTGGCAGGGGCTGCCGGTGCCGACGCCCCCTCGGTACCCAGCGATTCAAGGTGGAACTCCCCATTCGCCGGTCCGACTGGGGGCGTGTTCAGCAGTTCGAGCAGAGACCGCAGGCCGTGCTTCACCGTCGTCACCCGCTCACGGATCTGCGGGCTGATGGTGTCAACCACGACCAGTTCTTCCACTTCGACCGGCGCTGACTCAGCCTCGAGCTTGCGTCGTGCCCCGGCCAGCGTAAGACCGTCCACCAGCAGCAGATGCCTGATGCGCAACACCTGCTCGACGTGTTCACGCCGATACACTCTCGGCGACCCGGCGGCCTTAGCCACGCCGAGGTCTGGAAACTCCGCCTCCCAGGTCCTCAAGACGTACGGCTGGAGCTTGAGCAGTTCGCACACTTCAGACGCCTTGAAGAGCGCGCGATTGGGAATCTCGATAGGGACGGCCTCAGTCACGGAGACAAAATATTACTACTTCGCCCGGCGCCTGACCTGGATCCGGATCGAGGTGCCCATGAAGCCGAACTCCTCGCGCAGCCGGTTGATGAGGAACCGCTCGTACGAAAAG
>JBEBGG010000111.1:0-11272 GCA_040081555.1 Vicinamibacterales bacterium | reverse complement strand
GTACGAGAAGTGGAACGTGGTCGCGACGTTGGTGAAGAACACAAACGACGGTGGCGCGACGCCGATCTGCGCGCAATACATGATCTTGACGTTGCGGCGGCTGGGGCTCACTGGTGGGTTGGCCGCGATGACCGACGCAATGAACTTGTTGAGCGCCCCGGTGGTGACACGCGTCCTCCGCGAGACGGCGATCTTGTCGATGGTCTCGAGCACCTTGGTGGTGCGCTCCCCGGTCAGCGCCGAAATGTGGAGGATCGGCGCGTAGTCTAGAAACCGCATCTTGCGCCGCAGCTCATCGTCGAACTTCTCCACGAACTTGTGGTCCGCCGACCTGACAAGATCCCACTTATTGGCGATGATGACGATGCCCCGCCCGGCACGGTCTGCTTCACCGCCAATGGCTGCATCCTGATCCGTAGCGCCCTCCTCGGAGTCGATGACAAGCGCCACGACATCGGCGTCGAAGATCGCCTTCTTGGAACCGGCCACACTCACCAGTTCCACCTTGCCGCCGCTCCGCACGCGCCCAGGCCGGCGCATGCCGGCGGTATCCACGATGCGGAACTGACGACGCTGCCAGGTGAGCGTCGCGTCGATGGCGTCGCGCGTGGTGCCCGGCGTGTCGCTCACCATCACGCGCTCTTCCTTGAGTAACCGATTGAGAAGCGACGACTTGCCGACGTTGGGCCGTCCCACGATCGCAATGGTGGCGTCGTTGGGAACTGTCGGCTCCGACACCTTAGGCGTCTCCGGGACGTCCTCGGCCTCGACCTGCGCGCGGCGAGCGTCGACGCGGGACAGTTTCGGCCGTAGCTCCGCCTTGAAGCCGAGCGTGGTCAACTGTTTGACGATTTCATCCAGCAGGTCGCCGGTGCCATTCCCGTGCTCGGCAGAAATTTCCGAGATGGGCTCCAGGCCGAGCTGATAGAAGTCCGGCACGCCAGCCTGAGCGCGCTTGTCGTCGGTCTTGTTCACGGCGAGCACGACCGGCAGGTTCGTCTTGCGTAATTCCCGCGCGATCGTCTGGTCCCCCGGCGTGAGCCCTTCTCGCCCATCTACAACAAAGACAAGGAGATCGGCACCGGCAATGGCCCGCTGTCCCTGGACAACGACCAGGGCGTGCAGCGGATCTTCGCTGTGGCCGTAGAGGCCTCCGGTGTCAGACAGCTGAAAGGCCATGCCGCCCCAAGACGCCGGAACAGAGAGCGAATCACGGGTGGTGCCGGCCAGAGGAGCGACGATCGCTCGCCTCGAGCCGATGATGCGATTGAACAACGTGGACTTCCCGACGTTGGGACGACCCACAAGGACGACTGACGGCAATTTAGAGGACATTCTGGCCAGGGCTTTCGATCACTTAGGCCCACCATTGACAGCGTAAGTGTCACAATCTATAGTCTTTACACGAAGTGAGGAGTCGCTAAGCATGATCAAGGTCGACATCGTGAACCAAGTGTCAAGAATCGCCGACATCACCAAGGTCAAGGCCGAGGTGGCGGTTGACGCGGTGTTTGACGCGATGCGGATCTCGATGCAGCGCGGCGAACGTATCGAACTGCGGGGTTTTGGCGTCTTTCAAGTCAAGCCCAGGAAGCGCGGGATCGGCCGCAACCCCCGCACCGGCAAGGAAGTGCGGATCCCCCCCGGACGCACCATCCGATTCAAGCCCGGCAAAGAGCTGCAGAACATCGGATAATCGGTCGGTTGGATTCCGTCGAGCTCGATCCCGAACCTCCCCTCCTGGCTGCCCCGTACTGGGAGCCGCCACAAAAATTCCAGGACCGCGTCTGGCTGCACGTATTGCTGCTGGCCCTGACATTACTCACGACGACGCTGATCGGCAGCTCCTATTACGAGAACTGGGCCACCGGCATCGGCCAGCAGCGTCTCGACCTGTCGAACGTTGCCCTCTACCTGCACGGCGCCTGGTACAGCCTCGCGGTGCTGCTGATTCTAGGGGCGCACGAACTCGGGCACTACTTCGCATGTCGCTATTATGACGTCGATGCGTCATTGCCGTTCTTTCTCCCGTTTCCGTTCATGCCCAGCGGCACGCTCGGCGCGGTGATTCGCATCCGTGAGCCGATTCCCGGCAAGCGCATGCTCTTTGACATCGGCATCGCCGGGCCTATCGCCGGTTTTGTCGTTGCGGCGGGTGCGCTGGTCGTCGGCCTGAGCCTGTCAAATGTCGTCGCCTACAGCGGCGGCCAGTCAGGTTGGGAGTTTGGCGAGCCCCTGATCGTCCAGGGTGTGTCGTGGGTGCTCTGGGGCCACATCATGGATGGCTACGCGATGAACTGGCATCCGCTGGTGTTCGCGTCGTGGTTCGGATTCCTCGCAACCGCGCTGAACCTGTTTCCACTCGGGCAGCTCGATGGCGGCCACATCAGCTACGCGCTGATCGGCCGGCGGTCGTCCACGCTCACGCTCGTGATGATCGGCTGCGGCATGGCGTTGTCGCTGGTCTCCTTCAACTGGGTGGTCTGGACGGGGCTAATGATCGTGATGCTGTTCTCATTCGGCCGGCATCACCCTCGTACGTTCGACGAAGCAGCACCGCTCGGCGCCGCCCGCACCTGGCTCGCACTGTTTGCGCTGGTGATGTTCGTGGTGTCATTTACGGCCGTACCGATCAGGAGCCTGTAGGTCGCACGGGTGCTCACCGTGCCGGGCTGTAGAGATGGCACAACTCCGACAGCGGGCCTACAGGACACTGAGGGGGTCGATGTCCACGGTGGTGCGTCTCAGGAGCTCCGGCCTTGTTGCCAACACGGCCTGCAGCACTTCGCGCATCCGCTTGCGGTTGGTGCTCTTCATCAGAAACTGCACTCGATACTCACCGCGGAGTTTGCCGAGCGGCGCTGGAGCGGGGCCGAGGATACGCACGTCCGGGGTCTTGGCCGTCGCGTGTCGTAACGCGTCCACCACGGCCACGGCATCGTCCATGGCCTGCACGTAGGTGCGGCCTCGAATGACGGTGTTGACGAGCGACACATGCGGCGGATAGCGCATTGCGCTTCTGAACAGCATCTCACGCTCGTAGAAGGCGGGATAGTCCTGCTGGCGCGACAGCTGGATGGCGTAATGATCCGGATAGATCGTCTGAACGATGGCCTCACCGCGCAGCTCACCACGTCCCGCCCGCCCGACCACCTGCGTCAGGATCTGAAACGTTCGCTCTGAGGCGCGGAAGTCCGCCATGCCGAGGCCGACGTCCGCCGACACGACGCCGACCAAGGTCACCTTCGGAAAGTCGTGCCCCTTTGCGATCATCTGCGTGCCCACCATGACGTCGATCTCGCCACGACGAAACTTCGAGAGCAGCTCCGCCATGGCGCCCTTGCGGCGCACGCTGTCGCGATCCAGCCTGGCGACGCGCGCCGTCGGGTTCGCTGTCAACACTTCGGCTTCAACACGCTCGGTTCCGAAGCCGCTCTGCTCCATGTACGGCGCCTTGCAGTGGGGACAGGTCTGCGGCACCCTCGCCGAATAGTTGCAGTAGTGGCATCTGGCGCGCCTGGCCGCCCCCTCGCCGTGCACGACCAGCGACACGCTGCAATTCTGACAATCGATGGTGCCGGCGCACTGCCTGCAGAATACGGCGGTGGCGAAACCGCGCCGATTCAGCAGGATGAGCGACTGTTCTCCGCGGGCCAGCCGCGCCTCGATGCCGGCACGAAGTGCTCGGCTCAGAATCACATCGGGCCCTTCGGCGGCGTACTCCTCCCGCATGTCCACCACCTGCACTGACGCCAGCGGCCGATTCATGACGCGCTGCTCGAGGACGATGCGCTCGAAGCGTCCGTTCACCGCGTTGCTGTAGGTCTCCATCGACGGCGTGGCCGAACCGAGCACGATGAGAGCCCTGGCGCGTTGTGCGCGAACGATGGCTACATCGCGACCGTTGTAGCGCGGACTCTCATCCTGCTTGTACGAGGCGTCATGCTCTTCGTCGACGATGATGAGGCCGATGTCTGGCAGGGGCACGAAGATCGCGGATCTGGTGCCGACCACGACGTCCACATCACCCCGGCGAATGCGCTGCCACTGGTCGTGGCGCTCGCCGTCCGACATCGCGCTGTGCTGAATGGCAACGCGATCGCCAAAGGCGCCGCGAAAGGCGGCGGCCACGGCCGGCGTGAGCGCAATCTCCGGAACCAGCGCGAGCACACGTCTGCCCTGGGCACGAACGGCTGCCGCGATTCTGAGATACACCTCGGTCTTGCCACTGCCGGTGACGCCGTGCAGGAGCGCCGTCTTGAACTCGCCGGTGGCCGCCAGTCTCGTCAGTCGTTCCAGCGCGGCGCGCTGCTCGAGCGTGAGCGGATGATCGAGTGCGGCAACGTCGGCAAGGATGCTCGACTCAAAGGGGTCGCGCTCGACACGCTCCTGGCGGAAGGTGACCAGGCCCACGCGTGAGAGGCGCGTCAGCGTATCGCTGCTGATGCCGCGCGCCGCAAGCGCAGCGGTGGCCAAGCCATCGGCCACGCCGCTCAGGATCTCGAGGGCTTCGCGCTGCTTGGGCGTGAGGGCGGACGGCGAGTCGACGGGGTGCGCTGCGTCCATTCCCGCAGCGGTGATGGCAGCCATGCGTCGTGTCTTGTGCGCGTCAACTCGCTCGTCTCTAGTCTTTGGCGGCAGCACGGCGGTGATGGTTTCGCCCAGCCCGGCGCCGTAGTATTCCGCCGTCCACCGCGCCAGTTCCACCACGTCCGCCGGAATGAATGGCGCTGTATCGAGCACGCTCTTGATCGGCTTGGCCGCTCGACCATTCAACTCCGAGGCCGAGACATCCTTCGAGATCACAATTCCCGTCACGGACCGGGACCCGATCGGCACCACCACTCGCCCACCGACGGGTGGCACGGGCATGGAGGCTGGCACCTCGTAGGTCAGAAGATCGAGCGTGGGAACGGGGACCGCGACGTGAACGAGCATCAGAAGACAGAGTCTAGAACGGAGGAAGGACAGCTGAGGTCAGCCGCCCGACAAACGCCGGGTGCTACAAGGGAGTCAGAATCGAGCGCACGAGCTTCATGTCGTCCCAGACCTCGCGCTTCGATGAGGGATTGCGCAGCAGGTACGCGGGGTGGAAGGTCGGAATCAGCTTCGACCCCCTGTAGTCAAAGACCCTGCCTCGCAGCTTGGAAATGGGCTCCTCGCTCCGAAGCAGGCACTGCGTGGCGAACTTCCCGAGCGTCACGATGACCTTGGGCCTGATGACATCGATCTGCCGAAACAGATACGGCTCGCAGGTCGCCACCTCGTCCGGCTCGGGGTTGCGATTGTTCGGCGGGCGGCACTTGATCACGTTGGCGATGTACACATCGTCTCGCTTGAGTTCGATCGCCTCGATGATCTTTGTCAACAGCTGCCCGGCGCGGCCCACAAACGGAATGCCCTGCTCGTCCTCGTCCGCCCCTGGTGCTTCGCCCACAAACATCAGGGCCGCACTGGAATTGCCCACGCCGAATACGATTCGGCTCCGGCCAAGCGCATGAAGCTTGCAACGGCTGCAATCCGGGCCGATGTCGATACAAATCTGCTCGAGTGCGCCTGCCAACGCTGCGGTCACTGGGGGGATGGTCGGGGTCGTCATACGTTCAGGGCGCGTTCGCCAGGCGGCATCGCTGCTGGAGCCTGCGACGCCGAGTTCGGCGGCGAACTTCAGATGCTCGCGCAGTTGATCGCGCGCGCTCACGTGTTCGATCCGTCAGCCGCGGCCGTCAACGCCTGGGCCACCAGCACCTCGGCGCGGTCGAGAATCACGGTGGCGATGGCGGCCTTCCGCTGCAGCGGCACATGCTCGGCGCCGGCGGCACTCACCAGGGTCACCTCGTTGGTGTCGACCTCAAAGCCGGCGTCGTGCCGTGACACGTCGTTGGCGACGATCAGGTCGACCCGTTTACGGCGCAATTTATCCGTGGCGCCCGCCACCACGTCCTCGGTCTCCGCGGCGAAGCCCACCAGCACCGCCCCGCGGCCAGACGCCACGCGCCTGGCCCCAAGTTCCTCGAGGATGTCCGGATTCTTTCGGAGGGTCAGCGTGACCGTTTCGGCCCCTTTGTGCAGCTTTTGGTCCGAGCGCTGCTCTGGAGCGTAGTCGGCCACGGCGGCCGCCATCACGATCAGGTCCTGCGCATCGGCGCATGCCATGACCGCGCGGTGCATCTCCACGCCGCTCCGCACGCGAATCACTTCCGTCACGGCGGGTGGCGGAGTTGAGGTGGGTCCGACCACCAGCGTGACCCGCGCGCCTCGGCGCTTGGCTTCGGCGGCCACGGCAAACCCCATACGGCCACTGGAACGGTTGCCGACAAAGCGGACCGGATCGATGTCTTCGTGCGTCGGCCCCGCCGTCACCAGCACACGACGCCCCGCCAGCACGCCGGTCGGCGCGAACATCTCCTCCACCGCCGCGACAATCTCGGCCGGCTCGGCCAGACGCCCCTTGCCGATCCAACCGCACGCCAAATAGCCCTCGCCCGGCTCCACGAACCGGACACCGCGCGCCACCAGCGTGTCCAGGTTCTTTTTCACCGCCTCGTGCGTGAACATCTGCGTATTCATGGCTGGCGCCATGAGCACGGGCGCGCGCGTGGCCGTGAACAGCGTGGAAAGAAAATCGTCGGCCAGGCCGTTGGCACACTTCCCGATGATATTGGCCGTCGCGGGCGCCACAAGCAGAAGGTCAATCGACGAGGCCAGCGCAATATGCTCGATGTCTGCGTTGGTGCCGGCCGCGTATTGATCCGTGATGACCGGGTGGTGCGTAATCGCCTCGAAGGTCAGGGCGCCGACAAACTTCGTTGCAGATGCGGTCATGATGGCGACGACATCGTGGCCGTGCTTCTGCAGCCCACGGGCTACTTCCACCGCCTTGTAGGCGCCAATTCCGCCGGTCACGCCCAACGCGATCTTCATCCGAACCTCTGAAACGTCTTCGCGATCACGGCGGCGACATCACGCATTCGGTGGAGTCTGGACCGCTCGCCCACCACAATGCTGCGTAACCGATCGACGGCACTCGTCAACTCGTCATTGACGACGATGAAATCGTATTCACCAAACGACGCCACTTCATCGCACGCCACCTCGAGTCGCTTCCGAATCGCCAACTCATGGTCTTTGCTCCGGCCCCGGAGGCGCTGCTCGAGGACCGCGGCCGATGGCGGCATCACGAAGACAGTGAGCGCGCCCATCTGCTTCGCCCGAATCTGGCGGGCCCCCTGCACGTCAATCACGAGCACCACGTCGTCTCCGGCGGCCAGCATTCGGTCGGTATCCAGCATGGAGGTGCCATAAAGATTCCCGAACACGTCGGCCCACTCCAGGAACTCGCCGCGCTCGACCATCGCCAGGAACTGGTCACGCGTCACAAAATTGTAGTCGACGCCGTGCACCTCGCCTGGTCTCGCCTCGCGCGACGTGTAGGAGCGTGACATGCGGAGGTGCGGTGTCTGCTCCACGAGACGCTCCACGAGCGTGGTCTTGCCGGCGCCAGACGGCGCAGAAACGATGAACAGCAGTCCCCTACTCGACATTCTGTACTTGCTCGCGCATCTTCTCGAGCTCCGCTTTGGCCGCGATGATGATCTCCGACACGCTCAGGCCGTCGGCCTTCGATCCCATCGTGTTCACCTCACGGTTCATTTCCTGTAGGAGAAAGTCGAGCTTCCGGCCGCACGGTTCTGCGGCATCTGCCAGAACAGTCCAGTGCGCGACGTGCGCGCGAAAGCGAGAAATCTCCTCACTGATATCGGACCGTGAGGCTACGCGCACGATCTCCTGCGCAACGGCGGTCTCGTCCGCCTGCAGCACGGTCCGTAGTTCGGCGACCCGATCGGTGAGGCGCTGCTCAAGCGCCGCACGCCCTTGGTCGGCAGCGACGGCAATGCGTTCGACGAAACTGGCGACCAGCGCCTTGCGAGCGTCGAGGTCGGCTCGTAGATGGTCGCCCTCGGTGGCCCGCATGGTGCCGAGATCCACTAACGCGGCTTCGGCGGTGTCGCGGGTTGTTCTCAGCAGTTCCTGCACGAACTGCTCGTCAGACTCCGCCGCCACCTCCCGGATCGTGATCGCCTGCGGCATCCGCAATAGGTCACCTGGCGTGAGCGAACCGACAATAAGACTGCGCTCGCGGGCGCGGTCTAGGGCCACTTCGAGTGCTCGTACGAACGCGTCGTTCAACTCCACCTGCAGACCGGGCGTCTGGCGCAACTGCATGGACACAGCAAGTTCGACTCGGCCGCGCGCCACGAAGCGAGAAATCATCGAGCGGAGGTCGCCCTCGGCGGCCGCAAGACTCTGTGGCGCCCTCAGCTGAATGTCCAGATGACGGTGATTCACCGTGCGCACCGTCACGGTCATCGTGACGCGCTCGTTCTCGCGCGTGGCGGCGGCGAAGCCGGTCATGCTTCTAATCACGATCTGTCCGTCCCGATATGCGTCGCGACCTTCGCGTCATCGTACTGAGCTTCAGGAAGTGACAAGCTTGCGCTCGCCCTTCCGCACCTCGAGCAATTGCATGTCGTACAGGGCCGCGTAGGCGCCGTTTGGCCTGGCCACGAGTTCGTCGTGCCGGCCAATCTCCACAATCTTGCCGCGTTCGAGGACCACAATCGCATCGGCGCGCCGAATTGTCGACAGCCGGTGCGCGATCACGAACGACGTGCGATTGAGCATCAGATTATGCAGCGCTTCCTGCACCAGGAGCTCTGACTCGGTATCAAGTGCCGAGGTGGCTTCATCCAGCACCAGAATCGGCGCATCGCGCAGAATCGCCCGCGCAATGGCCAGGCGCTGGCGTTGCCCGCCGGACAATCGCTGCCCGCGCTCGCCGATTGTCGTGTCGTAACCCTTACCACCAGCAATCGAGATGATGAAATCGTGCGCATGGGCGGCCCGTGCGGCGGCCTCGATCTCCGCGCGCGAGGCCGCTGGCGCGCCGTAGGCGATGTTGCTGGCAATGGTGTCGTCAAACAGGACCGTGTCCTGCGTGACGATGCCAATCTGCCGTCGGAGCGACTCCAAGGAGACGTCGCGAACGTCCACGCCGTCGATCAGAATCGATCCAGCGGTCACGTCGTAAAAGCGCGGCAGCAGATTCACCAAGGTGGTCTTCCCCGCACCGCTGCGGCCAACGATGGCGATCATCTGATTGACCCCTGCGGCAAACGTCACGCCTCGAAGAATGCGGGAGTCCGGGTTCTCGTCGTATCCGAACGAGACGTCGCGGAACACGATCCCTTCCTTAAACGGCGCAAGATCCGGTGCGCCGGCCTTCTCGGCCACTTCGGTGTGCGTGTCGAGCATCTTGAAGATGCGCTCTGACGCGGCGATGGCCTGCTGGAGGTTGGCGTTTACCCGACTCAGCTTCTTCGCCGGTTGATACATGGCAAAGAGCGTTGCGACGAAAGACGTCAGCTGGCCGATGGTCAGCGACCCTCTGGCGATCTCACGGCTCCCGTACCAAATGGCCACGGCCATACCGATGCCGCCGAGGAACTCCATCAGTGGCGGCAGGCTTGCGAGTGCCGCGGTCACCTTCATATTGGTGCGGAACAGCTGGCGGCCAGCCGCATTGAAGCGGGCCGCTTCTTTCCCCTCGTTGCCGAACGCTTTGACGATGCGGTGGCCGGTGAAGCCCTCGACACTGATGTGCGAAAGGTGCTCGAGCGCTTCCTGGCTCTTGCGCGTCGTCTTGCGGACGCGCTGACCGAGGCGGGCCAGCGGATACACGATGAGTGGTGCGCTGATGACACAGAATGCTGCGAGCCACGGGTCGAGATAGAAGAGGTAGGCGATGAATCCAACCAGCGCCAGCGACTCCCGCGCGAGGTCGCCGGCAGTTTCGGACACGGCCTGTTGCACCTGGCCCACATCGTTATTGATGCGCGAGTTCAGTTGTCCGGTGGTGTGTTGGGCAAAGAAGGCTGCCGACTGGCCCAGGATGTGGCGATAAAGCGCATTGCGCAGATCCATCACCACACGTTGGCCGACGTCGGTCATCAGGTACGACGAGCCGTAGGAGCCGATCCCTTTGATCAGGTTCAGACCGACGATGGCCCACACGACGAACGTCAGACCACCTTTGTTCTGGAGGACCTGATCGAACACCATGGTCACCAGCGCCAGGATGCCGGCGTTGCCGACCGCGTAGAACGCCATCGCGAGGACCGCCCACGCCAGCCGCGACCGATACGGTCGCGAATACCTGAAGAGGCGTCTGAGCGTGGAGGGCGGGTTCACTGGTGTGTGGGTGTGCGGTATCCGTGAGGGTGCGACTGATGCCAGTGCCAGGCGGTCCGGACTATCGAATCGATGTCAGACAGGACGGGGCTCCAACCGAGCGTATTGTATGCGCGGGTCGCATTGGCGTAGAGCGCCGCCGGGTCGCCGGCCCGGCGTGGGGCCAGGGTCCACGGTACGGCTCGTCCGGTGGCTCGTTCCACGGCGCCAATGACTTCCTTGACCGACTGCGGTCGGCCCGTCCCTAGATTGAATGCGGTGGACGCGCCCCCTTGTTCCAGCGCGCCGAGCGCCCGGACATGCGCATTGGCCAGATCGGCCACATGCACATAGTCCCTGAGACAGGTACCGTCCGGCGTTGGATAGTCGTCGCCAAACACCTGCAGGCCAGGTCCGCCGGTGGTCGCCTCGATCGCGCGCGGAATGAGATGAATTTCCGGCGCGTGATCCTCGCCAATCTCGCCGTCAGGATCTGCGCCGGCCGCATTGAAGTAGCGCAATGCCACCGACCTCAGACCGTAGGCCCGCTCGAAGTGAGGCAAGGCCTGCTCGACGACCAGCTTCGACGCGCCGTAGCTGTTGATCGGATGTTGACGGTGGGTCTCAGGAATCGGCATCTCGGTAGGCTCGCCGTAGGTGGCGCAGGTTGACGAGAACACGAGGCGCGTGACCGACTCTGCAGCCATTGCCTCGAGCACACCGAGGGTGCCGACCACATTGTTCCGGTAGTACTTCTCGGGCTTGCGCACCGACTCGCCGACGTCAAGAAACGCCGCAAAGTGCATCACCGCTGTCACGTGGTGTTCACGAATGGCGGCGCGCACGGCCTCGACGTCCGCAGTATCGCCCTCAACGAGCGGGCCAAAACGCACCGCCTCACGATGCCCGGCCACCAGGTTGTCGAAGACTACGACGCGGTAGCCGGCGCGATGCAGCGCCTTGGCGGCGTGGCTCCCAATATAGCCAGCGCCGCCGGTGACGAGAACGCCTCTGTCGTCAGCGGCCAACGGACAGATAGGTG
>JBEBGG010000017.1:0-39738 GCA_040081555.1 Vicinamibacterales bacterium | reverse complement strand
ACCCAGGGCCACGCCGAATGCCACGACGATAACGAGACCTCTCATTACGACGAGTCCTTTCACTGGAAGAAAACCGATGAATCGTATCAGAAGGTCGTGCCGACGGCGAACCGGAACTGGAACGCCTTCTGTTGAATCAGCTCGTTGGTCAGGACGCCTCCCCGCTGTGGGTTCTGAGCAAATATGAGGCGGAATGGCACGTTGAGGACCGGCATGAAGAAACGGATCTCAGCACCGGTCGACGTCTTGAAGGCGCTGCGTTGGCCGAGAAGCCGGATGTCCGGTGGGACGTTGGCCGCAGTCAGAGACAAGGCGTTCGACGGGTCGTAAATCAGCGGGCGCTCAGGAACAGACAGCTGGCGGATATCTTCTTTCCACGAGAATCGCTCACCGGTATCGCGCACCTGGCCCGCGTCGTAGAACAGAATCAGGCGCACCGGGCCCGCAATCGTGATGATCTGCTCGGCATTGAACAGCAGGCTCTTGTTACCGCCCAGCACAAGTCCCGTGCTCAGATCCGAGGGCCCAACAGAGCGAATATTGAAACCGCGCAGGCTGTACTCGCCGCCCAGGAACAACTTCTCGAAGATCGGCAGATTGACCGTCGCCCCCACCGCACGGATATATTCGAGCTGCCCGCGGACACCAAATGACATGCGTGCGTTTTGGCGGAAGAACTTCACCGCCTCCATCGACGGCTTGATGAAGTTGGTGTTACCGCCGAGCACCGCCAAGTCCACCGCCAACTGCAACTTGCGGCCGCTGGTCGGAAAGATCGGCTGGTCCACTGAGTTATAGAGCAGCGTGGGCGTCACCTTGCTGATCACGCGCTCGCCGCCGCGAGCCGTGTTCAACGAGTCCGCCAGGAACGGATTGCGCGCCAGCAGCACTGGGTCCGAGTACGCGGTACTCACTTCCGTGACACGTATCCGCTCGTAGCTGTAGTTGGCGAACATGCGGGTGAAGCCGTTGCCGACCGGAAACCCCATCGTGACGGTGCCGCCGGTGGATCGCTGCGTGAACTGCCCGACATAGCGCACGTCGCTGCGGAATAGATTCAGGCCACCGGTGATGTTGCGGTCGAAGAGGAATGGCTCGGAGAACCCCAGTGTGTAATTCTGAGCGCGCTGACCGCCCTGCAGCGACACGGTGAGACTCTCGCCTCGACCAAGGAAGTTGGCCGTCTGGAAGGACAACTGTCCGAAGAATCCCTCGAACTGCGAGACGCCCGCGCCAAAGGTCAGCTGGTTGCGATTCTGCTCCTCGAGCTTCATCCGCACGTCGACCTTGCCGTCCACGTCTGGCGACTTCTCGATGTTGACGTCCTTGCCCGGCCCTTCGAGCGGTTTGAAGTAGCCGAGCTGGTTGAGCCGCTTGATGCTGAATTTCAGTGCTTCGGTGTCAAAGACGCCGTTCTCATACAGTCGCATCTCCCGCCGGATCACGTTGTCACGTGTCGTCAAATTGCCGGTGAAGGTGATGCGATTGACGAAGAACTGCTTACCTTCCTGAATCTGCAGGGTGACGTTGACGCTCGCCGGAGCTTTCGCGGCCGCCGGATCGACGGCGGCGAGTGCGGCAGGCGCCTCGGGCGGGGCCGCTGGGCTCGGCTCGTCGCTAAACTTGTAGTCGGGGAAGCCGGTGAAGTCCATGTAGCCACCGGCGCCGTAGATCTCCTGTGCCTTCTGGAATCCCTTCCGGACATCCTTCTGGCTGTAATAGTCGCCCGTCTTCAGCTTGAACAGTGGCTTGAGGGCGTCGCTCTTCACGACGGTATTCCCGGCGACATCAAAACTGGATACGCGATAGCGCGCCCCTTCGGTCACCGGCACACTCAACTCGATCCACCGGGTCTTCTTGTCTTTCGAATCCTGCAACGTCCGGGTCTGCGGTTCGCCGACCTGGGCGCGAATGTAGCCTTTGTTGCGATAGAACTCCATGACGCGCTCGGCGTCTTCCTCGAACTTCGTCTCCTGATAGGTGCCTCGCCCTGTCAACCAAGACAACCACCATTGCGCCCGGTTCTCTTTCATCCGTCGACGCAACGCGCCGTCACCGTACGCGACGTTGCCCGTGAACTCGACGTGCCGGAGCTTGACTTTCGGCCCTTCCTGCAACTGGAAGGTGATGTTTACGAGTTTCGGACCACCGGCGGCGTCCTTGAGTTCGTGCGTGACCTCCGCCGACTGGAAGCCCTTGTCCTTCATCATGTCCCGGACAATGCCCTCGATCTTGCGGATAAGAGCCGGGTCGATGAACGTATCGAGGCGGATGGAGGTGTTCTGTTCCTTCAGCTTCTCATCGATCTTCGATCGCTCGATCTTCTTCGACCCAACGAACTCGACGTTCTTGACGCGCTGTCGTTCCTCGAGGTTGTAGACCACGAGCTTGCCGACGACGCCGTTGGCGAACGTGTAATCGGTGGTTTCAATCGACAGGTTGTCCAGAAAATTGGTGGCCCAGAGGCGCTTGAAGTCTTCGAAGATGACCTGCTCGGCGGCGGCGTCAAACCGCTCCCAGGCGCCTTGCGAGGGACGGCTGGACTTGAGCTGGATGTAATACAGATAGGTCTGGAGGTCGACCAACGACAGATTTCCCTGTGCCTCGAAGCACGGGACGATCTGGTAGATCACGGGGCCGATGTTGGCCGGCGGCAACGCCAGTGGCGGTGGAATCTGACTCCCGCAAATCGTAGCTGGATTGGAGGTTGCGACCGGCGTCTGAGCCAACGCCACGCCTGACTGGAATAGCCAGGCCGTGAGGGCCACACCACCGATTCGGCCGAGCAGAGAAGAGATCTGGTACATCAGGGAGCGCTAAGTTACTAACTTTACTGGATTTTAGACGCCGAAAGTGGCCGGACGGACGGAGCAAGCCGCCCACGTAAGAAAAGCGCAGTCGACATCATCGACGCGCTTACAACTTCCGCCCCGCCTCTACCTGGCCCGAGGGGCGATAGGCCAGAACTCCGGCGTCCATATAGACCTCGACCAACCCGCCCTTCAGGTGGCCGCGAATGAGTTCCTCTGACAACGGATCTTCGACGTACCGCTGGATCGCTCGACGCAGCGGCCTGGCGCCGTACGAACGGTCTTTGCAGGTGATCTCGATAATCCAGTCGATCACTTCTGGCGTCAGCGAGATCGAGAGCTTACGGTCGACGAGATTCTCGTTCAGCTGCGCCACTAGCAGCGACATGATCCGCCGCAGATCGTCGTCGGTCAGGGCCTCGAAGACAATGATTTCGTCGATGCGATTGATGAACTCCGGATTAAAGGTGCGCTTGACCTCGGCGAGAACCATTTCCTGCACGCTCTTGTCGATGGTCCCGATGTCCGACGACTGAAACCCGAGCGAACTCTTCTTCTGGATGAAGCGCGCTCCAATGTTCGACGTCATGATGATGATCGTGTTCTTGAAATTCACACGATTCCCCAGGCCGTCGGTCAGTTGTCCATCTTCAAACACCTGCAACAGGATATTGAAGATGTCCGGGTGCGCCTTCTCGACTTCGTCGAGCAGCACCACAGAGTATGGGTTCCGCTTCACCTTTTCGGTGAGTTGGCCACCCTCCTCATGCCCGACATAGCCTGGCGGCGAACCGATCAGCTTCGACACCGAATGCTTTTCCATGTACTCGGACATATCGAAGCGAATCAACGCATGATCGCTGCCGAACAGGAAATTGGCTAGCGCGCGAGCCAGCTCGGTCTTGCCGACGCCCGTCGGCCCGAGGAAGACAAAGCTCCCCACGGGGCGGTTCGGATTCTTCAACCCGGCTCGTGACCGGCGAATCGCTCTGGAAATCGCCGAAATGGCCTTTTCCTGACTCACCACACGCCGGTGCAGTTCCTGCTCCATCCGCAGGAGCTTGTCGCCCTCGTCCTGATTGATCGACGCCATCGGCACGCCGGTCCACTTGGCGACCACCTCGTCGATCTCCTGCTTGCCGACGATGACCTTGTGGGTGCTCGACTTGACGTCGAATTTCTCCTTGACCAGCTGCTGGAGATTCTCGCGGGCCGCCACTTCCTGGTCGCGATAGAACTGCGCCTTCTCGTAATCCTTCTGCGAGACGGCCGACTCGATCTGTTCGACCGAGACCCGAATGCTCTTGTTGATCTCGCCGAAATCGTCGCTGTAGCCGGCGTCCCGCAGCTTGGCCCGGGCGCCCGCCTCGTCCACCAGGTCGATCGCCTTATCTGGCAAGAATCGATCAGTGATGTAGCGATTCGACTGGTAGACCGCCGCCTCAATCGCTTCACGGGTGTATTCCACGTGGTGGAACGACTCGTAGCGATCCTTGACGCCGAGCAGGATGTCGATCGTCTCGCGCTCTCCTGGCGGATCAACCTTGATGGCCTGGAACCGGCGCTCGAGCGAGCGATCCTTCTCGATGTACTTACGGTACTCGGCAGGCGTGGTGGCGCCGATGCAGCGGATTTCGCCGCGACTGAGCGCCGGCTTCAGGATATTGGCTGCGTCGAGCGACCCCTCAGCCGACCCCGCGCCCACCAGCGTGTGCAGCTCGTCGATGAAGACAATGACATTAGGGTTGTCGGTGAGTTCCTTCATGATCGCCTTGAGGCGCTCTTCAAACTGACCACGGTATTTCGTCCCGGCGACGATGAGCGAGATATCGAGAGCGAGGATGCGTTTGTCCGCCAGGAAGTGCGGAACATCGCCGACAACGATGCGTTGCGCCAGGCCCTCAACAATCGCGGTCTTGCCGACACCGGGCTCGCCGATGAGCACCGCGTTGTTCTTGGTCCGGCGGCAGAGCACCTGCTGCACGCGCTCGATCTCATGCGCCCGACCGACCAGCGGATCGAGCTGATTCTTCATCGCCGACTCGGTGAGGTCGCGGCTGAACTCCGCGAGCAGCGGCGTCTCTTTGACACGCGTCAACGTGGTCTTCTCGTTCAGAAGCTGGACGATGTCCTCCCGCACGGCATTGAGACGCATCCCCTTTTCCATGAGGATCGAGGCTGCCACCGAGCGCTCCTCACGCAGAATGCCGAGCAGCAGATGTTCGGTACCGATGTAGTTGTGCAGCAGCCGATCGGCTTCTTCGGCCGCAAACTGCAGCACGCGCTTGGTCTCTGCGCTGAAGGGAATCTCGACCGAGGTCGAGACCTTTTCTCGAAACACCGTCCGACCTTCGATGTCCTTGCGGATGTTCTCGAGCGAGAGGTGCGAACGCGCAAAGATGCGACTCGTGAGCCCCTTACCCTCCCGAATCAAGCCGAGCAGGAGGTGCTCTGTTTCAATAGAGATGCTCCCGAGCTGACTCGCCTCGTAACGGGCGAAGAAGAGCACGCGCCTCGCTCGTTCTGTGTAGCGTTCGAACATCCGACCTGCCTAGTGAATAGCTAGCGTGTTGGGGCCAGTAGTAGGACACTGCCAGTATACGGCATCCCCCGGCGCTTCTCGCCACAAGCCGTTGCCAATACAGAGGTTCCCTCTGTGTGTGAACACCCGATTCGGCGAAATGAATGCCGCGATGCCCGCGACTCAGGCGGGGATGAGCCTGCCGGCTTCGAGCCGCAGCACACGGTCGCAGGCGGCCGCGAGCTTCGGATTGTGCGTCGCGATGATCGAGGTGAGACCGATAGCGGCGTGCACCTCTCGGAGCAGTTGATGCAGCGATTCGGCGGTTTGCTCGTCCAGATCACCGGTCGGCTCGTCGGCGAGCAGCAATGCCGGCTTCATCACCAGCGCGCGTGCGACGGCCACGCGCTGCTGCTCACCGCCAGACAGCACACCGGGCCGATGCGTGAGGCGCTCGCCGAGCCCCACACGGCGGAGCAGTTCTACCGCTCGGGGCCGCGCCTCAGCCGGCGCAATCCTCCCAATTCTGAGCGGCATCTCAACGTTCTCCAACGCGCTGAACTCTGGCAGAAGCCGATGAAACTGGAAGACGAAGCCGATCTGCTTGTTGCGAAAGCTCACCACCTCAGCATCGCTGAGTGAGGTGAGGTCTGTCACGCCGATACGGATCGTGCCCTGATCGGGGCGGTCGAGCCCCCCAAGGACGTGAAGCAACGTGCTCTTGCCGACACCCGACGCCCCGACCACCGCCACCATCTCGCCGGCCTCGAGTGACACGTCGAGGTCGCGCAAGATGTGCAGCGCGTTGCCGCCATGGGTGTAGGTCTTGACGAGCCCGCGGGCTTCGAGAAACGGCATGGGTGTCACTCGTGTCGCAGCGCCTGCACGGGATCGAGCTTCGCCGCCTGACGCGACGGGTAGAGCGTCGCCACGAAGCAGATCGCCACGGCACCGACCACAATCGACACGACATTGAGAGGTACGACGCGAAATGGGATATGGGAGATCTGGTAGACATCCACCGGCACAGAAATGAGCTGGTAACGGTCGAGGACTTCCGAAACGACCACACCGAGGGCCGCCCCCACCGCCGTACCCACGACGCCGATGATGACGCCCTGCAGCATGAAGATCATCATCACGCTCGACACCCCCGCCCCCATCGTCTTCAGGATGGCGATGTCGCCCTGCTTCTCCATCACGAGCAAGATCAGCGAGACCACAATGCTCAATGCCGCGACCATGACGATCAGGCCGATGGCCAGAGAAATGGCGATCTTCTCCGTGTTCAGTGCCGAGAACAGTGTCTTGTTGAGGTCAGCCCAATCCTGCGCCACGTAGTCCTTGCCGAACTGCTGTTCAATCTGCTCGGAAATTCCAGGCGCGAGATACAGATCGTCGAGCTTCAGCTGGATCGCATCGGGCTCATCCCTATCGAGGAGCCGCTTGGCGATGTCAAGTGCAAGGAGTCCGGTTTCCGAATCGATTTCGTAAAGACCCAACTGGAAGGTGCCAGCCACCTTGAGTTTTCGGGCGCGCGGAAACATCCCCATCGGCGTCAAAGTCCCCTGAGGCGTGAGGACGGTGATCGCATCGCCTCGGCTGACGCCCAGCCGGGTGGCGAGGTCGACGCCGAGCAGGATACCGTCCGGCTCCTCCGGGGTTGCCGCCACGAGCCCCTCCAGCGAGCCGCTGCGCATGGCACCCCGAATGTCAGTGACAGAGGCCTCGCGCGCAGGATCAATCCCCTTGAGATTGATGAACTCCTGCTGCCCGGAGACGGTGATGAGCGCCTTGCCGAGCACCGTCGGCGCGGCGCCAACGACGTGCGGAATGGCGCGAAGCCTCGCGATGTCCACCCGGTAGTCGCTCAACCCGGTCGGCTTGAACACATAGATGTGCGGATTGGAGCCAACCAGCTTGTCCGTCAGCTCACCCTGCATGCCCGTCATCAGGGCTAGCGCGATGACCAGCGCCATGACACCCACTGTCACGCCCAGGGTCGACAGCAGCGAGATGACCGAGATGAACGCCTGCTTCCGCCTAGCGAGCAGGTAGCGCAGCGCGATGTGGAGTTCGAACGGCACCGTATTCCTATTCTCGCGTCTCTCGAGGGCGGCTGGTACCGGAATCAGTCGCGTTTTCGCATCAATGGAAACAGGATGACGTCACGAATCGAGGGACTGTTGGTGAGCACCATCACCAGTCGATCGATGCCTACGCCCTCTCCCGCTGTTGGCGGCAGGCCGTACTCGAGCGCGCGGATATAGTCCTCGTCCATCTCGTGCGCCTCGAGATCGCCGCTGGCGCGATCCTTCAGCTGATCTTCGAACCGCCGGCGCTGCTCGACAGGGTCGTTGAGCTCGCTGAAGGCATTGGCCACCTCGAAGCCGCCGATGTACAGCTCGAAGCGCTCAACCGTATCAGGATCATCCGCACATTGTTTTGAGAGCGGCGACACTTCAGTCGGAAAGTCGTAGACGAAGGTCGGTTGAATCAGCTGATGCTCGCAGCGCGCCTCGAAGATCGACGTTGCGATCTTGCCCGCACCGTGCCCGGCGAGCACCGCAACGCCAAGCTCCTCGGCGATCGCGGCGGCAGCCGCCCGATCGCGCAGATGCTCGACCGTCACCGCCCGGCCAAGCGCCCGTGATGCGGCGTCGGCTGCGCCCTGGCGCAGCGACAGGCGCGCAAACGGCGCGGCGAAGGAAATCTGCCGGTCGCCGAAGGTCACCTCGGTGCCACCAGTCGCTCTGGTGGCGACGACCGCAAAGAGCTCCTCGGTCAAGGTCATCAGGTCCTGATAGTCAGAATAGGCCTGATAGAACTCCATCATCGTGAACTCGGGATTGTGCTGTGTCGAGATGCCCTCGTTCCGAAAGTTGCGGTTGATCTCGAAGACGCGTTCCAGGCCACCAACCACGAGCCGCTTGAGATACAGCTCCGGGGCGATCCGCAGATAGAGATCCATGTCGAGCGCGTTGTGGTGCGTCGTGAATGGGCGCGCCAGCGCGCCACCTGCGATTGGCTGCATCATCGGCGTCTCGACTTCGAGATAGTGCCGGGCGGTCATGAATTCGCGAATCGCCGAGACGACTTTGCTTCGCGTTTCAAAGACCGCTCGAGAGTCGGGATTCACCGCCAGGTCAAGGTAGCGCTGCCGATAGCGAATCTCGACGTCAGTCAGGCCATGGAATTTCTCTGGCAACGGCAGCAGACACTTCGCGAGAAAATGCAGTCGGCTCGCCCAGATCGTTAGCTCGTTGGTCTTGGTCCGGAACAGGCGCCCTTCAACGCCGATCCAGTCGCCGAAGTCCAACGACTTGAAGATCTCGAAGTCCTGCGGCGGCATCGAATCCTGGCGGATAGAGACCTGGATACGCGACCGGCCGTCCGAGATGCCGAGGAAGTTCGCCTTCCCAAACGAGCGAATGGCCAAGATGCGACCACTCGTGATCGTCTCTGGACGCTCCACTTCGAGGTCATCGTGCGACTTCCCACCATGCGCATCGACCAATGCTGACGCGGTGTCGCGCCGCTCGAACTTGTTCGGATAGGTCGGCACGCCCATCTGGGCCAGCGCATCGAGGTGCGCACGTCGCTGCTGAATCTGTTCGTCTTGAGAGGACATGGTAATGAGAGTCGGTAATCGGTAGTCGTTGGTCGGCGGCAGCGCCTACGCCGTCGCAAGCTTCTTTCGTATCGCGTCAAGCATCCCATTGATGAACTTGACGGCCTCTTCTGTACTGAACGTGCGCGCCAATTCGAGTGCTTCGTTGATGACCACCGCCGCTGGGGTTCCGGCGCTCCGCACCAACTCACACACCGCCATGCGAAGGATCAGGCGATCGATCACCGCCATGCGCTCCGGTCGCCAGCGTTCCGCGGTCTCAGCGATGAGCGCGTCGACCGCGTCGAGGCGCGCCACCGTTTCCCTCGCCAATTCGGTCGCGAACGTCCGCACCGCCTCTGGCGCCGGCTCAGCGCTCGCCCACTGCTGGTCGAAAAACAGGTCCGCCGCCTCACCCACCTCGTTGCGACCCACGTCCCATTGATAGAGCACCTGCAAAGCGGCTTCCCGTGCGCGATGCCGAGAATCCTTCCGGGAACTCATCGGGGCGTACGACCTGTCTGCAACTGTTCTGCGATCGTCGCCATTTCGAGCGCCGCCAGCGCCGCCTCCCAGCCTTTGTTGGACGGCCCCTCAACCGCGCGCTCGAGCGCCTCTTCGGCGGAGTTGGTGGTGAGGACGCCGAACGTCATCGGCACCCCCGTATCAGCGGCCGCGCTCACCAACCCCTGCGACACCGCCGCAGCAATGATCTCAAAGTGCGGCGTCGCACCCTTGATCAGGCAGCCCAGGCACACCACGGCGTCGAAGCGTCCGCTGACCGCAGCCTGACGCGCGGCCGTCGGAATCTCAAACGCTCCCGGCACGCGCACAACGGTGAGCCGTTCACTGGCCACGCCGGCGCTGGCCAGCCCGGCAAGCGCGCCGCTCAGCAGTCGATCGGTCACAAAATCGTTGTACCTGGACACAACCAGCGCCACGCGCAGTCGGGCGGGCCATGTCGTTCCTTCGATGGTCTGCATGGTGTCGGTGTCGGCTCTTCGAGGGTCGCGTCCGTAGGGCGGGGCGCGAACATCGCGCCGCGCGTGACAGGGAATTATACGGGACCGGACGGCTCGCCCTCGCCTCGCCACCGCGACCAGACCAGGCACGCCAGTGCCCCAGTGGTCGCGCCGATAGTGTCAGCCACAACGTCGCGCGCATCTGCCTGCCGCGGGGGCACAAACGACTGGTGGTATTCGTCGCTCGCGCCGTACAAGCCACAAACCGCCACCGTGAGCACGACTGTCGCGGCAGACATCGGCGCCGACCATCCACCGGCGATCGCACGCATCACCAACGCCGCGAGCCCTGCGTACAGCACGCCGTGAAGCATCTTGTCAGACTGGCCCGGCAGCGCCGGGGTCCTGGCAACCGACGACAATGAAAAGATGAACGCCATGTAGGCGACTACTGGGGTCCATCGCCAGCCCGCAGCACTCGACGTCACGTGAGCCATTCAGAAGGGGAACGGGTACATCAGCCAGCCGAACACAATAGCCGAGGCGACAAAGCCGCCAAACATCATCGCCCCAAACCGAACTTGTTCGGCCACCGAATCCCTACCGATCAACGCGAAGACCAGCGAGACGAAGAAGGCAAACAGCACGAGCAGCAACAGGTGACTGTGCATTACTTCCGACCCAAGGCGATGTCGTAGGCGTCGATGATGACCAACATGTTCAGCAGACCGGCAACGATGATGAAGGCGTTGCCGTACTCATAGGTCACGACGGTGACGTCGCCGGCGCCAAAGCCGAGCGCGGTGGCGATGAAGTAGGGAATGCCGATGCCAAGGTCGGCCAGCGCGGCCAGCCCGACCAGAGGGTCCGAGAACTCGAAGGGGAAGATTCGCCCGTGGATCCCCAAACCGATCGCAAACATCAGCGGAAGGGCCACCAGGAAGATGAGTCCCTTGGCACGGTGGCCCTGCCACAGATGTCCAGACCCGGGGACAATCCACGAGGCCACGCACAGCAGCATAAGGCCGCCGGAAGGCGGTGCCTCGATACGTTTGATTGGCACGAATCCCTAGTGTACTTCGAGTCCAGCAGCCATTTTCAATGGGTTACGGGCCTTTTGAACCGAGGGTCAAACACGGGCGTCTAACGTCGTTAGTAAACTGAACACTGTTCACATAGACGCGGATCGCACCGGTCCGCAGGCAGCCAGCTCCAGTGACGATGGGTATCAAGCAACGCCAGGAACGCGATCGCGAGGCCGTCCGCCGCGCCATTCTTGATGCCGCGCGAGAGCTGTTCATGAGCGAAGGCTACGGTAACGTCTCCATCCGAAAGATCGCCGAGAGGGTCGAATACAGTCCCGCGGCCCTGTACAGCTACTTCCCTTCAAAGGACGACATCTTCTTCGCCCTGGCCGAGGATGGGTTCCAGCTTCTGCACGACGCGCCGAGCCGAGGCGCGGTCGATGCGTGTCTGCCGCTCGAGCGCATCCGCGCCACGTTCGCGCGCCTTTACCAGTTCAGCCTGGACCACCCTGAACATTTCTCGCTGATGTTTGTCGACCGAACGGTGCCGAGAATTGGCCAAGAGTACGAACGCTTCACGCTCGCGCGCCAGATGAAAGCCCAGCTCGTCAGCCAAGTCCAGCAATGCATCGACGCCGGCCTCTTTCCACACGGCACGCCCGCATTGGTGGCGTCCCGTCTTCTGGCCGCCAGCCTGGTCGGCGTCGCCTTGATGCGCCTGTCAGACCGGCTTGCGCCTGGCGAAAACGGTGAGGACCTGGCCCTCGACGTGGTCGACGTCGTGATCGCTGGTCTGCAATCTGGCATCCGGCTCCGCTCTCATTCGCTGACCGACCCTTGCCCGCTGGAGGCGCCTCGCGCCGCCACGGGTCTGCACCCATCGGAGGAACCTCATCCATGAACCGCCCCGCCTATCTCACGAGCGTGATCGCCCTGCTCGGAGGCATCTTGCTGCCCGCATGCAGCGCCGTCGACGGCAAGTCCAGCGGAACGACCACGCCCCCGCCAGCGCTTCCCATCGCCGTCGCGGCGACGCCGGCCAGGGAGATGCCCATCATTCGCTTCATCCGCGCCACCGGCAGCCTCATGGCAGACGAACGGGCCGATGTCGCCGCGGAAGTGGCCGGGCGAGTGGAGCTGACGCCTGTCGAGCGGGGCTCGGCCGTGAGCGAGGGCACGACATTGATCCGCGTCTCGGCCGTCGACGCCGAGTCGCAGGCCAGGGAGGCAGAGGCCAACGCGGCGCAGATTGAGGCCCGGCTCGGCCTGGCATCGAACACGGCATTCGACGCCCACGCTGTGCCGGAGGTGCAGAACGCCAAGGCGTCGTATGCGCTAGCGGAAAGCGACTTCAATCGCATCAAGTCACTGCTCGACCAGCGTGTCGTCTCGCAGGCCGAGTTCGATCAACGGCGCACGCAGATGGAAGCGGCGCGACAACAGTTCGAATCTGCGAAGAACAGCGCCGCGCAGCAGTTCCAGGCACTGCAGGCGGCACGCGCGAGAGTCTCCATCGCCAGGAAGGCGGTGGCGGATACAACGGTTCGGGCGCCGTTCAACGGACTCGTCGCCGAGCGACTGGTTTCAGCCGGCGACTACGTCACCAAGGGCATGAAGGTGGCTGTCGTGGTGCGTGTCAATCCGCTCCGCGTCCAGCTGACCGTTCCCGAACAGTTCATCTCGGCGATGCGGGCAGGAGCCAACGTCACATTCCAGGTCGACGCATTCCCCAACCGCCAGTTCGCCGGCACGGTCCGTTACGTCTCGCCGACGCTCGAAACCAGCCGTCGGGCACTAACGATCGAGGCCATCGTGCCGAATCCGACGAACGAGCTGAAGCCAGGGCTGTTCGCGACCGCGCGCATCGAACAGCCGGATAAGGTCGCAGCAGTCCTGGTTCCGGCCGCAGCCGTGCAGACGACCGCCGGGACCAGCCGCGTCTATGTTGTCTCTGGCGACCACGTCGAGGAACGACTGGTCACCATCGGCCAGCCACTCGACCAGCAGATTGAAATCGCGACTGGCCTGAAGGCCGGCGAGAAGGTCGCCACGCAAAATCTGGCCCAGCTGTTCGACGGCGCGAAGGTCTCCTAATCATGCAGTGGCTAGCTTCGCTGTGCATCAAACGGCCGGTCTTCGCGAGCGTGCTCATCCTGTCGCTCACGGTCGTCGGCATCTTTTCCTTCACTCAGCTGGGCGTCGATCAATTTCCGAAGATCGACTTTCCCACCGTCGTGATTACAACGCTCCAGCCGGGGGCGGCGCCGGAACAGATCGAAACGGAGGTCACCGACAAGATCGAGGAGGCGGTCAACACCATCAGCGGCATCGATGAGCTGCGCTCGACGTCCTCTGAAGGCGTGTCGGTAGTGATGGTGTCGTTCCTCCTCGAGAAGGACGGTGACGTCGCTGCACAGGAAGTGCGCGACAAGATCAGCGGCGTGATGTCGCGGCTGCCCCGCACGGTTCAGCAGCCGCGGATCGACCGCTTCGACCCGGACTCTGCGCCGGTCCTCAGCATCGCAGTCACGGCCAGTAAGCCTGTCCGCGAGGTGACCGAGTACGCCGACAAGGTCATGCGGCGACAGCTTGAAAGCGTTGCCGGCGTTGGCCAGGTGATCGTCATCGGCGGCCGGAAGCGTCAGATCAACGTCTGGCTCGACAACGACCGGATGCGCGCATCCAACGTGACCGTCACCGAGGTGTCGCATGCCCTGCAGGCACAGAACATCGAAGTGCCTGGCGGACGCATCGACCAGGGCGGACAGTCGCTGAGCCTGCGCACGCGAGGCCGGGTCCAATCCGTGGCCGAGTTCAACGACATCGTCATACGTCAGACCGAAGGGCACCCGATCCTCCTCGCCGACGTCGCACGCGTCGAGGATGGCGAAGCTGAGCCCACCACGATCGCCACTCTGGACGGTGTCTCGACCGTGCTGCTCAACATCCGTCGGCAGTCCGGCACAAACACCGTTGAAGTCGTCAAGAACATCCGCGAACGGCTCGACGAAATGAACGCGACGCTCCCTCAAGGCTACCGGGCGCGCATCGTTCGCGATCTATCCACGTTCATCGAAGCAGCCATCCGCAACGTTGAAGAACACCTGGTCATTGGCTCGATCCTGGCGTCACTGGTCGTCCTGCTGTTCCTCGCCAACCTGCGATCCACGATCATCGCCGCCATCGCCATTCCCACTTCCATCATCGCGACCTTCAGCCTGATCTGGTACGAAGGCTTCACGCTCAACATCATGACGATGCTGGCACTGACGCTATCGGTGGGCATTGTGATCGATGATGCGATCGTGGTGCTGGAGAACATCTACCGGTTCATGGAGGAAAAGCACGAGGACAAGTTCACAGCCGCCGCCGACGCCACCAGCGAGATCGGGCTGGCAGTGCTGGCGACCACTCTCTCGTTAGTGGCCATCTTCGTCCCGGTCGGCTTCATGGGCGGTATTGTCGGCCGGTTCATGAAGAGCTTCGGCCTGACCATGGCCTTCGCCATCCTCGTGTCACTGGTCGTGAGCTTCACGCTGACGCCAATGCTGTCGGCGCGCTGGCTGAAGGTCGACACTCAAGACCCGGACAAGGGCGCCAGGACACACTCATCGAAGGACTCGCGCATCTTTCACGCGCTCGACGTGTTCTATACGCGTCTACTCGAATGGTCGATGGCCCACCGCGCGATCGTCGCCGGCACGGCCGTACTGGTATTGCTGTCGAGTGTGCCGCTGTTCATGGTGGCTCCGAAGAACTTCATGCCCCAGGACGATCAGTCGGAGTTCGAGATCAACCTGCGCGCGCCAGAAGGCACAAGCCTCGAGGCCACCGAAGTGCTGGCCAACAGGGTGGCCACAGCGGTCCGACAGGGCATTCCCGAGACAGACTATACGCTCCTCACCATCGGCGGCGACCCATCGCAGACGCGCAACCTCTCGTCAATCTACGTGCGGCTCAAGGCCATCGAATCACGGACGCGCGATCAGTTCGTGATCATGGAAGCCGTCCGCAAGGACATCCTGCCCCCGCTCACCGCAGGTGTCCGAACGTCCGTCCAGCCGATCGCCACCATCGGCGGCGGCGGTTCGCAGAACGCGGAAATTCAGTTCCTCATCAACGGCCCGGACCTGCGCACGCTGGACGAAATCAGCCAGCAGCTTCTTGCCACGGTCAGGACTCTACCGGGAGTCGTCGATCCTGACACGTCCCTCAACACCGGCAAGCCGGAGCTATCGGTCGTCGTCGATCGGCCCAAGGCCGCCGACCTCGGCGTGCAGATCGGCGATGCCGCAGAAGCGCTGAGGCTCCTGGTGGGCGGCGATCAGGTGACGACCTACAACGAGAGTGGCGAACAGTACGAGGTCCACCTCCGCGCGGAAGCCCAGAACCGTTCGACCGAGAGTGCGATGTCCGAATTGACAGTCCCCTCGTCGCGCCTCGGCAGCATTCCCCTAGAGAACATTGCCACGTTCACGACGACCGCCGCCCCTGCCGATATCAGCCGCCTGGCGAGGCAACGACAGGTCACCATCTTCGCCAATCTCGTCCCCAATGCGTCGCAATCTGATGTCCAGAACGCGATTCAGGCGGAGTTCAATCGGCTCAATCCCGGCCCCGACTATCGGGGCGCCTTCAGCGGGCGTTCACGAGAACTCGGACGAGCGGCACAGAACTTCGTGCTCGCCTTCGTCCTCTCCCTCGTCTTCATGTATCTCATCCTAGCGGCCCAATTCGAGTCGTGGCTGCATCCAATCACGATCCTGCTGTCACTGCCGTTGACTTTGCCGTTTGCGCTGCTGGCGATCATCATCTTCAAACAGTCGCTCAACATCTTCTCGGCGCTCGGCCTACTCGTGCTCTTCGGTGTCGTCAAGAAGAACTCGATTCTGCAGATCGATCACGCCAACCAGTTGCAGGCCACTGGCCTCGATGCCCATACCGCCGTCATCCAGGCGAGCCGTAATCGTCTGCGCCCGATTCTGATGACAACGTTTGCATTTGTCGCGGGCATGGTGCCGCTGATCGTCTCGAGCGGCATTGGGTCTGGCACCAACCGCGCCATCGGATTTGTGATCTTCGGCGGACAGTCGCTGGCGCTGCTCCTGACACTGCTGGTCACGCCCGTCGCTTACTCACTGTTCGACGACCTGTCGAAGGTGAAGTTCTTCGGTCGCCGCGCTGCAGCCGCAGCGGCGCGGGCCCGAGCGCTCGGCACGACCTCGCTACTGCTCCTGCTTGCCCTCGTCGCCAGCACGACGGGCGCGTCGGCACAGGCGAGCCGGCCGACGCCGCTCTCGCTGACGGTGGACGAGGCGGTGCGAATGGCGCTGGAGAACAACCTCGACCTATCGGCCGCGCGTCTGGAGCCGCAGATTGCCGACAGCCGGGTGGCGACGGCCAGCGCCTCATTCGCTCCGACCTTTCTCAGCAGCTTGCAGCGCAACAACCAGCTGCAACCGCCAGCCAGCTTTCTCATTCCCACATCGACACGCACCGACATCGTGACCTCGAATGTCGGCCTCGGGCAGAAGCTGCCCTGGTTCGGCACGTCCTACAACGTCGCTTGGAGCGCGTCGCACACCAATAGCAACAACGTCCTCAACAGCTACAACCCAGTGTTGCAGTCGGGGCTGTCGGTCAGCGTGTCACAGCCGCTCCTGCGCGATCTAAGGACTGACCAGGCGAGGGCGCAGGTGACGCTGAGCATGATTAGCCGGTCGGCCTCAGACGCCGGCCTCAAAGAGCAAGTCGTTCGCACGACGGCCTCCGTGAAGACGGCCTACTGGAACCTGGTGTCGGCGCGAGCCAATGTCGAAGCGCGTCGCGCGTCGCTGCAGCTGGCCGAAGAGCTGACGCGAGTGAATCGCGCCAAGGTTGATGTTGGCCAGTCTCCTCCGCTGGATCTGCTGTCAGCCGAGGCCGAAGTCGCCTCGAATCAGGAGCAGCTCATCGTGGCGGACACCGCGGTGCGCCAGGCAGAGGACCGCCTTCGCCTCCTGATCTTCGACGCGTCGCGGCGCGAGATCTGGGCGACGGCGCTCAATGCCGTCGATACCCCGCCCATTGCAATGGTGGCGCTGGACGTTGAAGGGGCGGTCACGACGGCCCTCCGCGAACGCGCCGACCTGTCCCGTGCACGACAGGACCTTCAGAGCGCGCAGACCACGCTGAAGCTCGCCGGCAACCAGCGCTTGCCGGACGTGCGCGCCAACGCCAGCTATCAGGCCAGTGGTCTTGGCGGCACGGAAGTGCTCCGCAGCGGCGGGTTCCCTGGCACGGTTGTCGGCCAGGGCGCACTCACGCCGTTCGGCTCAGTGCTCAACCAGCTCCTGAACAGCGACTATCCGACCTGGGCTGTCGGCTTGAGTGTTTCGTACCCGATTGGCCGAAACGTCGACCAGGCACACTACGCTCGCACCCGCCTCGAGGCCTCACAAGCGGAACAGAGAGTCAAAGGATCGGAAGCACGTGTCATCCAACAGGTCAGGGACGCAGCGTGGAAGGTGGAGATGAACGCCAAGCGTATTGAGACGACCCGCGCGGCGAGACAGCTCGCCGAGCAACGGCTCGACGCCGAGCGAAAGCGGTTTGACGTTGGTATGTCGACCAGCTTCCTGGTCATTCAAGCCCAACGAGACCTGTCCCAGGCCCGTTCGAACGAGCTGTCCTCCGTTCTTGCCTACGACCTGTCGCTTGTGGACTTTGAGGCGCTCCAGCAGGCCGGCCCGCGATAGCGTGCCCTCGAGCCGCCGGCGGTCACCGAATGGTGATGGTGATCGGCGGAAAGTGCTCGTCAAACCGCCGCATGAACTCATCGAACGTGTAGGCGTGACTCGTACCGCCGAGGTGTTCAAGCACGTAGGTGGCCGCGACGCTGCCGATCTGTGCGGACTGCTCGTAGGAGAGGCCGAGCGATAGCCCCTTCATCAACCCACCCCGGAACGCATCGCCCACACCGGTCGGATCGACGATGCGTCGAGGAGGAACAGACCGCACGTCTTGCCGGCTCCCGTCGCGAATGATCGTCGACCCGTGCTCGCCCTTGGTCACGATGAGCGCCTCACACTGCGCGAGTATGTCGGACTCGTCGAGTCCCGTCTTCTGTTTCAGCAACTCGTACTCGTAGTCGTTGCAGATGACGACCCTTGCGCCCGTGACACCGGCGCTCAATTCATGCCCCGACATCCGCGCACACTGCTGTCCAGGATCGAAGATGAACGGAATGCCCAACGTGCGGCACTCCTCCGCGTATTGCACCATGGCGTTCGGGTCGTTGGGCGAGATAATCGCCAGTTCGGCTCCAGGTACCTCCCGAAACGACAACTCGGACGCGTGCGCCATCGCCCCGGTGTAGAACGACGCAATCTGGCAGTTGTCCTGGTCGGTGCTGCAGAAGAACGACGCGGTGAACTTACCTGACACCTGGGCCACATGGGCCGTGTCAATGCCAGCAGCGTCGAGCCACGAGCGGTAGTCGTTGAAGTCCTCTCCCGCTGTGCCCATCAGTAGGGGTCGCTCACCGAGGAGCGCCAGCGTATACGCGATATTCGGCGCACAGCCGCCGCGCCGCTTGTCCATTGAGTCGACCAGGAAGCTCAAGCTGATGCGCTGCAGGTGCTCGGGCAGCAGATGGTCGGTGAACTTTCCAGGAAACGACATCAAGTAGTCGTAAGCAATCGAGCCGGTAACGACGATTCTCATGGGTTCACGCCTTGATGTATTTGCCGATAATCGGCGCAAGTTCGGCCTTGGTCTTTGTTGGCACGTGCTCGGCGCGCGTGATGATGGCCGTCGCCAGGGCGTCCTTGCACGCGCAGGTACGGGGGCCACTCAACCGCGACACCGCTTCGGCGATGGTCTTTTGCGCCGTCACGGCGTTCTGCGTGAGGTTGGCAATAATGAGGTCGATGGTCACCGAGTCGTGATCAGGGTGCCAGCAGTCGTAGTCGGTCACGAGCGCGATCGTGGTGTAACAGATCTCGGCCTCTCGCGCGAGCTTGGCCTCCTGCAGGTTGGTCATGCCGATGATGTCCATCCCCCAGGCACGATAGAGCTTCGACTCCGACAGGGTTGAAAACTGTGGACCTTCCATATTGACGTAGGTCCCACCGCGATGCACGGTCCCACCGACGGCCGCCACCGAATCGGCGGCGATCCTCGCCAGGTCGCCACATACCGGGTGCGCAAACGCCACATGGGCCACGATGCCCTGGCCGAAGAACGTGCTGATACGTCCCTTGGTGCGATCAAAGAACTGGTCTGGCACCACGATGTCCAGTGGCTTGTATTCCTCACGCAGGCTGCCGACCGCGCTGGCCGACAGAATGCGCTCAACGCCAAGGACCTTGAGACCGTAGATGTTGGCGCGGAAGTTCAACTCGGATGGCAAGATTCGATGGCCGACGCCGTGCCGGGCGAGGAATGCGACCCGCTTGCCGCGTAGAGTGCCGAGCACATAGGGCCCCGACGGATCGCCAAATGGCGTCGTGATGATTCGCTCTTCGCGGTCGGTCAGCTCAGCCATGTCGTACAAGCCGCTGCCGCCAATAATGCCAATGGTCGGATTGTTCATGATGGGGATGTGAATGAGCGTGCGCCCTGCCGCTCTGTCAGATAGCCAGCCGCGCAGATAGGGTCGTGGGCGAACAACACCAGCGTCTTCGTCGAGAGGAGTTCGTGCGTCAGCGCTGTCTTTGCGGCGACAGCGTCGGCAGGATAGAGATCAAAACCAATGGTCCACGCATTGGGCAGGTGCGCCATCGTGGGCATAATGTCGACCGGATATACGGCGCGCGCGCCGCCCGATTCAAGCCAGATCATCATGTGGTGCATCGTGTGCCCACCACTGGTCTGGAGTCGGACACCCGGCATGACCCACTCATCGCCCCTGACAAAGTCGACCAACCCCGCGTCCAACAGCGGCATGAAGTTCTCGGCGACATAGCTGGCCCGACTGCGATCCGAGGGATGCGTGGCGGCCTGCCACTCACCACGAGACACCATGTGCCGGGCGCGGGGGAAACGGGGCACGACCGCGCCGGCGCCGTTCCGGACCGTCAAACCGCCGACGTGATCGAAGTGCAAGTGGCTGGCCACGACAATGTCGATGTCGTCCGACGCAACGCCGGCCTCCGCGAGGGCGTGATCGAGATGCTTCGCGCGGTCGACGCCATAGATATCGCGGAACTTCTCCGTGTCTTTGTCACCGAGCCCTGCGTCAACCAGCACGGTCTTATCGCCGCGAATCAGCAGTGGGCGCATGGCAAGCTGGACGCGACTGCGCGTGTCAGGTTCGACCTTCCGTTCCCACAGGGCTCGCGGCACGATGCCAAACATCGCGCCGCCGTCCAGGCGGAAATAGCCGTCATACAGCGTCGTCGCCTCGAGGTCACCAATCGTGTGGCGACCGACTTGCAGCGACGACGACCTCGGCCACGAGGACGGTGTCCCTTCCGACCGACGAGCGGCCGCCGAGGCTTGCTTAAGCTCCACCAGTACGCCGTGTGCCGCCGATGGGTGGACAAACGCGACCATGGCGCCCTCCGCACCGGGCCGAGGCTGGTCGTCGACAAGGCGCACGCCTCGTGCTTTCAGTTGTGCGAGCGCCGCGGCAATGTCGTCAACCGCCAGGGTGACGTGGTGGAGGCCTGGGCCGCGCCGCTCCACAAACTTCGCAATCGCGGAAGCTGGCGCCGTCGCCTCTAGCAACTCCAGCGTCGACCCGCCGGCGGGAATGAAATGGGCCCGTACGTGCTGCGAGACAACGTCCTCGACCACCTCAACCCGCAGCCCGAGTGCGTCCCGATAGAACGCCAGCGCCGCGCCAAGATCGGACACGGCGATGCCGACGTGGTCGAGGGCGACTTTCATGAATGGAATCGAATCCGCACAGGAGACCGGAATATCTTACGGCGAAACTGGACTTTCCAATCAATCGCGGCCATCGCGGGGATCAAGGGCTCGGCCAAGCAGCGCATCCGCCGCGGAATACGGGTCCACCTCGTGCTTCGCAATCCGATCCACCCATGCCTCGAGTTCGCCCTCGCGCAGCACGTCTCTCTCGAGGTACGACATGAATCGCTGCGACACCAGCTCGCGCAACCGGTATTCGCTCCGCGTTCGACGACGACCGGCGTGCGGGCCGGCGTGGTGAGCGCGAAAGCGTTCGATCGCCTCACACAGTGCCTCGATTCCGACGCCATCAGTTGCCACCGTCTTCACAACGAGCGGCCGCCAGGCGCCAGGCCCAAACGTCTGCAGCGCGAGGTTCGACTCGATCGCAGTCACCACGCGCTCGGCGCCTTCACGGTCGGCCTTGTTGACGACGAAAATATCCGCGATTTCCATGATGCCGGCTTTGATCGCCTGCACGTCGTCGCCATTACCCGGGACCAGAGTCACGATGGAGATATCGGCGGTACGGACGATCTCGATCTCGTCCTGCCCCACACCAACCGTCTCGATGATGACGAGGTCTTTGCCCGCCGCGTCCAGCACTAAGGCGGCGTCGGAGGTGGTCCGCGAAAGGCCGCCGAGATGCCCACGGGTGGCCATGCTGCGGATGAACACGCCGGCGTCGGTCGCGCGCTGCTGCATGCGAACTCGATCACCAAGCACCGCGCCGCCCGTAAATGGACTCGTCGGATCAACCGCGATCACACCGACCGTGAGGCCCTTCGCGCGCGCGCATCCGATCAGCTGGTCGACCAGCGTGCTCTTGCCGGCGCCTGGCGGCCCGGTGACGCCGACCAGATACGCACGGCCGGTCCTCGGAAAGATGCTCGCGATGAGGGCCACGGCCTGCGGATCTTCGCTTTCGATGAGGGTGATCGCTCTGGCGATGGCGCGGGGATCGCCCTGCAAAACGCGCCCGGCCAGTGACGCGACGCTCATCGAGAGAGGAGCTGACGCGCGATCACGAGACGCTGAATCTCGCTCGTCCCTTCGCCAATAGTGGTGAGCTTGACGTCGCGGAAGAACTTTTCGGCCGGATAGTCCTTCACGAATCCGTAGCCGCCATGAATCTGCACACAATCATCCGCGGCCTTCACGGCGATCTCGCTCGAATACAACTTGGCCATCGCCGAGGCCAGCGTCGTTCGCTCTCCGCGATCCTTGAGAAATGCCGCGCGATACGTCAGCAGCCGCGCCGCCTCGATCCGCACAGCGTTGTCGGCCAGCTTCCACTGAATCGCCTGAAATTCGCTAATCGTCCTGCCGAACGCACGCCGCTCCTGCCCGTAGCGAAGCGCCGCGTCGTACGCACCCTGAGCCAGCCCCACCGAGAGGGCCGCGATCCCGATCCGTCCCGCGTCCAGTACCTGCATGGCGTCGATGAATCCGTGTCCCTCCAGCCCCACCAGATGACTTGCCGGAATGCGACACCGGTCAAAGAGGAGCTCGCTCGTGTCGCTCGCGCGCATACCGAGCTTGTCTTCCTTCTTGCCTGATCTCATGCCCGGCGTGCCATGTTCGACGACGAATGCCGAGACGCCCTTGGGGCCCGCCGTGCGGTCAGTCACCGCCATGATGACAGCGACCTGCCCGGCGCGGCCGTGAGTGGTGAAGGTCTTCGAGCCATTCAACTCCCACTGGTCGCCGACGCGCGTTGCGGTGGTCCGCAGGCCGGCGGCATCGCTACCAGAGGTCGACTCGGTGAGTCCCCACGCGCCAACTTTCTGACCAGCAGCAAGGGCCGTCACATACGTGTGCTTCTGCCAGTCACTCCCGAACATGAAGAGATGAGCCGTGCATAGGCCGTTGTGCGCGGCAACAGACAGCGCGAGGCCCGGATCAACTCGGGCGAGTTCCTCAATACACAGGCAGTAGTCGATGGAAGACATCCCAGAGCCACCGTACTCCTCGGGAATCTGGATGCCCATCAAGCCCAGGGCCGCAAGGGCGGGCACGATCTCTACCGGAAAGTGCTGCGCCTCGTCCCACTCACGCACATGCGGGCGAATCTCCGTCTCCGCGAAATCGCGGATTGTTCGCCGCAGGAACTGCTGCTGGTCGGTGAGACTGAAGTCCATCGTCAACGGCGACGCTAGTAGTAGATGGTCACCTGAAACGACCCAGAATTATCGCCGAGCATGTCGTCGTTGATTCCGAGGTAAAGTCGACCACCGCCGCGCACCCGAATCGGCCCTTCGTCGTCACCAATGAAGAAGAAGTCGTTGTCGTCGCCGATACGGCCAATGAGGGCCGCGGCCGGACGACTCGGAATAGGCCTGGCCTCGTTACGCGGAGAGCCACGCTCCCCCTGCGGACCGTCCTGCCGTCCCGGTCCCCACCGCACCCGGCCGGCGGCGTTGAAGTAAATCGATTGACCGGGCCGCACCGTCACTCCGGTGTCCTGCCATCGCACATTGGCGCGCACGATCACATCGCGTTCGCGCAGCCCCGACGGCCTGGTATTTGTCGGCCCGTTATTGCCGAATCCGCCTGCGCCGCCGCTGTTGTTGTCGAAGCCGCCTGCCGAATCATTGAAGCGATCGAACTCAATGCGGTCGACATCGGCGCGATCGACACGGATCCGGTCGCGGCCGAAATTCCCTCGCCGGACCTCAAACTCGATAGCCCCGTCTCGCATCGAGACCACGACGCCCTCCATTCGGCGGCCGTCGCGGGTATACAACGTGTCGGCCTGGAGCGCGGCTGCCGAAAGCAGTAACGCCAGACCGACCCAACCCCATGCGTGCATCTGTCTCATCACCGGTTCCCGTCAGAGATTTGTACTATCATCCGAAACTGGAGGCCTAATGCGCATCACCCGAATGTTCCTGCTTACGCTCGCGTTGCTCGCGTCGTCGATTCGACCGGCCGGGGCCGACGTCACCGCGTTTGTCGGAGCAAACACCGTTCCTGACAACCGCGCGCTGCGGGGCGCGGCGATCGGCATCGGCCTGCTCGTCGTCTCATTTGAGTTCGAGTATGCCGCGACATCCAACGACCACCTGGCGACGACGGCAAGCCTCAAGACCGGCTCAGGGAACCTGCTCCTGCAGACGCCGATGATGGTGCATGGCTTCCAGCCGTACTTCACGATTGGGGCTGGATTGTACAGGGAAACACTGGGAAATCATGTCGACACGGGAGTGGCGCCAAACTCCGGTGGGGGTGTGAAGATTCACTTGGCGGGGCCGGTACGACTGCGGGTGGACTACCGCGTCTTCAGGTTGGGAAACGGTGCGCTGTACTCGCCAGCGCACCGCATCTACGCAGGCCTGAATTTGAAGTTCTGACCTATTCGCCGAGCTTCTTGAGCAGGTTCAGATTGACGATGTTCATGCCCTGCGCGTAAGCACCTGCATACTTGGTCAGGATGTCGGTGGCTTCGGGCCCGGTGAACGCCTCGGCGATGATGTTCGACACCTGATAGTCGGCCCCCTTCAGGGCCGGGTCGATGATGAACACATAGAGGACGTTGGCCCCGGCTGGATCGGGCGACTTGAACACTTTCCATCCGGCCGCCTGCTGCTTACGCTCAGGCTTTTCGCTCTTGGCGAGCGCTTCCTTCAGCTTGTCGACCACGAGTTCGAAGTCTGCGGTCTTGTCCGGCTTGATGAAGTTCAGCACCATCGCACCGTCATTAGCGAAGAGGCGCTGATTCGGCACCGGCTGGCCGGCCGCGGCGGGCGCCTGCGCGAACGACGAACTGGCGGACAGCAGACCCACCGTCAATCCCAAAGCAACAATTCCCAGCCGGCGACTGGTGGCCAGCACGTCACGTCGAACCATCTCTGCCTCCTTGGCGAAAACGCGTAATGTATCGTACTCGGACCTTACACGAAAACGGCCATCACTTCGTGCGCAAGGAGCAATCCCTGCCGGGTGAGGCGCCAGCGTTCTGGCGAGACCTCAAGGAGGCCGAGTTCGACGAACGGCTCAAGTTCCGTTCCGTATCGTAGCCCGATATCCGTAGCATAGCGGGCGTTGATGGCTTTCACGTCCACTCCCGTGTTCAGTCGCAGTCCTGTAAAGAGAGCGTCCCCGATTCGTTGGTCGACGGTCAGGGACTGTTTCTTGATGCCCGGCGACCGGCCGGCGACCACACGAGCGATATAGTCCTCGGTCGACGCCACATTCTGCCATCGCTCACCCCGGCGCGTGGAATGGGCACCGCAGCCGAACCCGGCCCATTCACCATCGGTCCAGTATTTCAGATTGTGGCGCGACTCGCGGCCAGGGCGTGCCACATTTGAAATCTCGTACTGCATGAATCCGGCCGCCTCGAACCGTTCCATCCCCGCCACATACATCGCCGCCACGTCATCGTCTGGCGCCTGCGACCACTCGCGACGGGCCATCTCGTCTTTGAGGGGCGCGTTCGGATACACCTCAAGCATATAGAGCGACACGTGATCGGGCTCGGCGTCAATCGCCGCGTCCACCGACTCGAGCCAGTCATCCACCGCCTGGCCGGGCAGCCACATCATCAGGTCGAGACTCACGTTGTCGAATCCGGCGCTTCTCGCGTCGGCCAACGCCCGACGGGCCCGGCCCGCGTCATGGGCTCTCGACAGCCGTTTCAGTTCGTCATCTCTGAACGACTGAACGCCGATACTGACGCGGTTGACACCGGCCGCGCGGAATCCGGCAAGCGTGCCCTCGGTGACGGTCTCCGGATTGGCTTCGAGCGTGATTTCCACATCGGGCGCCAGGTCGAAAGCCCCGCGACAAGCGGCAAGAATCGACGAGAGCTCATCCTGAGACAGGAGCGAGGGCGTGCCGCCACCGAGATACACCGTATCAGCACGTTCAGGGGGCCGACTCGTGCGCGCCGGATCGGCCACGCCTTCGATGTCTCGAATCAGCGCATCGACGTACCTGCCCTTCAGCTCGCGATTGAGCAGCCCGCGATTGAAATTGCAGTAATTGCAGATCGCGGCACAGAAAGGAATGTGGAGGTAGAGACCTAACATGATAATTGAGGGGCCGAAGGCCTGGCACCTTCTCAATCCCCCCCGCGAGCTCAGCTTCCGGCCTTGCCACCCGACCACTTGAGATCGGCACGGCCGTCGGGCAGGTGAGCACGGGCCTGCCGACCCGCGCGGGCCGGCGACGGCAACGGGGCCCGCTTGCGCAATTTGGCCATCACGACCAAATCGTCCACACCACCGTTGTTTGGCAATTCCCGATAGTCAGCGCCATCCATCACGACAAACTCGCACATCTCGTGCAGACGCGACCGCATGCGGTGGCCAATGCGAAACAGCAGTGAATTGGGGTCGGTGTCGTCGGGAATGTCGGCGTAGTTCGACGTGAAGATGGTCAAGCGCCGCTCGTTATAGCGGGTATTCACGATCAGATTCATGGTCTCTTCGACCCACTCCGATGTTTTCTCCGCGCCGAGATCGTCCAGCACCAGCAGATCGGCCTGCATCACCGGTCGCAAGATATCCAATTCGGTGGTCCGGATGGACGCATCGTAGGTGCTGCGAATCAGCCGGAGCAGGTCACGCGTGTCGTAGAAGAGGCCACGCGCATTCGTCTGCTCAACCACCTGCCTGAGCATCGCCACCGCCAGATGCGTCTTGCCAACGCCGGGCTGCCCTTCGAGGAAGAGGCCTTTCGCGCATGCGGGATAGACATCGACCACGGCCGAGGCGTCGCGCACCGCCTTCGCCAGCGACTCGTTGTAGGCCGTGAAGTTCGCGATCGTGCAGTGCTGATAGCGCTTCGGAATGTTGGCCGACGCCATGCGCTGCTGCCCGAGCTTCTCCCGACGACAGTCGCATCGCCGGACCTGCCGCCCGCCGTTGATCTCAACGGGACGCCAGCCGGTATCGTCGCAATATTCACAGCGCATTTGGGAAAGCGACGCGCGAGAGCGCGCCGAACGGCCGCAGTATATCAGTCGCCGGAGGTGCGCGTTCGATCAGATTCAACCGACGGCGACGCGGGCGTCGCGCGCACGAGATCCGTCGGCGAGGATTTGACCAGCGCCGTCGAGAGTCGCTGTTCCCAGTCGCCAATTCCGCGCGTGAGCTCACCCTTGACGTACTCCATGAACTCGTTCACTTCCCCCTGCATGCGCTCAATCTTGCGCCGCATGTTCAGAATGATCTCGACACCGGCCAGATTGACTCCAAGATCGCGCGTGAGCGACAGAATGGTCTCCAGCTGCTCGAGATCATCATCCGAATAGAGCCGCGTATTTCCATCCGTGCGTGACGGCTTGAGCAGGCCCTCACGTTCATAGAGCCGCAGAGTCTGCGGGTGAATCTGGTACTTCTCGGCGACCACGCTGATCATGTAGTACGCCTTCCCGGTGTTCTTCATGATCGCCCCCCTTCCGCCCGCACAGGTCCCTCCCGGCGAACATCGTCGCTGTTGATCCGGCCGAACTCTCGCAGCAGCTCCTTGGAGCGCTCATCGAGCGCCGCGGGCAGCACGATGCGAGCCTCGACAACGAGGTCGCCCCGGTGGCCACCTCGCAGCGAGGGCATGCCCCGCTCACGCACACGAAAACGTTGGCCGGATTGTGTGCCCGGCGGCACCGCCACTCGCGCCGGCCGACCATCGATGGACGGCACCTCGATGCGAGCGCCAAACGCAGCCTCATGAACGCCGAGGGGCAACATCGTCCGCAGGTCGTCACCCTCCCTCTGGAAAATTGCATGCGGCGCGACATCGACGGTCAGGGAGAGGTCTCCCGCGTCGCCGCCATTTCTCCCGGCGTGGCCCTTGCCGGGTACGCGAAGGTGATCGCCGCTGCTCACGCCCGGCGGTATCTGCACCGCCAGCGATTCGACGTGGATATCCGTCTGTCGACCACCGCAGGCCGTACACGGGATCGACGACTGCGCTCCGGTCCCTCGACACGATGCGCACGGCTTGGTGAACACCATGTGTCCACGCGCCGATCGCACCGCACCGCTTCCTTGACAGACCTCGCACCGCCGCTCGGCAGCGCGAAGCCGGCCAAAGCCTGCACACACTGCGCAACGCTCGTGGCGCGTCACACACACTTCGGTGTGCTGCCCGGCGCATGCTTGCTCGAGCGTCACCGTCAGTGTCTGGTGAATGTCCACGCCTCGTTGTGGCGCGCCTGACTCAAACGGCGCGCGCAGTGCGTCTCCAAACAAATCACCAAACGTCGAGGCGGCAGCGCCGCTTGCGCTCGCCGAGAAGTCAAAGCCTTCAAACCCGAAATCCACCGGCGCTGAGCCGTCAACAACCACCAGGCCGACCGCATCGTACTGACGCCGACGGTCCGGGTCGCTTAGCGTTTCGTAGGCCTGTGCGATCTGGCGGAAGTGCTGCGCCGCCAGGCGATCACCCGGATTGATATCCGGGTGATACTTTCTCGCCAGCCGCTTGTAAGCGCGCTTAATGTCGGTCGGTGTCGCCGCGCGCTCGAGCCCGAGGAGGATATAGAAATCCATCCGGTGCTACTTATCGTCAACGACCTCGGCATCGATCACGTCGCCGGATTTTGTGTCGCCGCCACCGGCCGCGTGGCTTCCACCCGACCTATCGCCCCCGCCGCTAGGCGGCGCCTCTCCTGGGCTAGCCTGCTGATACATGGCCGCCGCCGCTTTGTGCTGCGCCTCGGTCAGCGTGCTCATCGCGCTGGCGATGCCCGCCGCACCGCCGTTTTCAATGGCCTTCTTCAACGCCTCGACAGCCGATTCAATGGCCAGCTTGTCAGCCGGCTGCAGCTTATCGCCAGAGTCCCGGAGGAACTTCTCGGCCCCGTAGAGGGATTGGTCCGCCTTGTTCCGTTCTTCAATCTCCTCGCGGTGCTTCTTGTCCTCGTCGGCGTGCGACTCGGCCTCCCGCATCATGCGGTCGACTTCGTCCTTGCTGAGACCACTCGACGAGGTGATCGTGATCTTCTGCTCCTTGCCAGTGCCAAGATCCTTGGCCTGGACGTTGACAATGCCGTTGGCGTCGAGGTCGAAGGTGACTTCGATCTGCGGTACGCCGCGCGGAGCCGGAGGGAGGCCGGCGAGATGGAACTTGCCCAGCGTCCGGTTGTCGCGCGCCATCGACCGCTCGCCCTGTAGCACGTGCACTTCGACGCTCGGCTGGCTGTCTGACGCCGTCGAGAAGATCTCGCTCTTGCGCGTCGGGATGGTGGTGTTTCGTGGAATCAACGCCGTCATCACGCCACCCATCGTCTCGATGCCGAGCGACAACGGCGTCACGTCGAGCAGCAGCAGGTCCTTGACCTCGCCGGAGAGCACCCCTGCCTGAACGCCCGCCCCAATCGCCACGACCTCGTCGGGATTGACCCCCTTGTGCGGCTCCTTGCCAAAGAGCGCCTTGACGATCTGCTGCACCTTCGGGATGCGCGTCGAGCCGCCGACCAGCACCACCTCGTCGATCTTCGACGGATCGAGACCCGCATCCTTCAGCGCCTGCTTGGTCGGACCGATCGTGCGCTCGAGCAGGTCCTCGACCAGCTGTTCGAACTTCGCCCGCGTCAGCTTCATTTGCAGATGCTTGGGGCCCGTCTGGTCGGCCGTGATGAACGGCAAACTGATGTCGGTCTCCATGACCGTCGACAGCTCCATCTTGGCCTTCTCCGCCGACTCCTTCAGGCGCTGAAGGGCCATACGGTCCTTGCCGAGATCGATTCCCTCGGCCTTCTTGAACTCGCCGATGATCCACTCAATCACACGGTGATCGAGATTGTCGCCACCAAGGTGCGTGTCGCCGTTGGTCGACTTAACTTCGACAACCCCTTCGCCGACTTCCAGAATCGAGATATCAAAGGTGCCGCCACCGAAGTCGTAGACCGCAATCGTCTCGTCCTTCTTCTTGTCGAGGCCGTAGGCAAGCGCCGCGGCGGTGGGCTCGTTGACGATGCGCATCACTTCCAGGCCGGCGATCTGACCGGCGTCCTTGGTGGCCTGGCGCTGCGCGTCGTTGAAGTACGCGGGGACGGTGATGACCGCCTTGGTGACGGCCTGGCCAAGATACTCCTCGGCCGACTGCTTCAGCTTCTGCAGGATCATCGCCGAGATCTCCGGAGGGCTGAGCGGCTTGGACTGGCCTTCGACCTTCACCATCACCCGACCGCCGTCGGCGACAACGTGGTACGGCACCATCTTCATTTCGTCGCCGACCTCATCGAACGTTCGGCCCATGAAGCGCTTGATCGAGAAGATCGTGTTTTCCGGGTTGGTCACGGCCTGCCGCTTCGCGACTTGGCCGACCAACCGCTCGCCCGATTTCGTGAACGCGACCACCGATGGCGTCAGCCGTCCGCCCTCCGGGTTGGTGATGACAACCGGTTCACCGCCTTCCATGACGGCGACCACCGAATTTGTCGTTCCCAGATCGATACCGATGATTTTGCTCATGTCACATTTATCCTTGGCCTACAGCCTTCAAGACTCCACGCATGATCCGGATCACAGTATAAAAGTTGAGTGACATAGAAGCAATCAATTCACACCCCGCTCCCCGTTTCCCTCAGCCCTGGCAAGCCGCTGGAAGCGGCCGAGGGCGCGGGGCGTCGGCGGTAAGATCGGGTCTTGGCCGGCTACGTCATCAGAGTCGCTCGAACCGCCGTAATCGCGGCCCTATTTGTCGTTGCCGCACTGCTCGGCGCGCTGTCTGGCGTGCTCATCGCCTATTCGGGCGATCTGCCAGAAATTTCTGCACTCGACAACTACAATCCCAGCACCATCACCCGCGTCTACGCGTCGGGCGGCGAAGTCGTCGGCGAGTTCGCAGTTCAGCGCCGACTGGTGATCGGTTACGACGATATTTCGCCGCGGCTGCGCGAAGCGATCATCTCGGCGGAAGACGCCGGCTTCAATTCGCATTTTGGCCTCAGCATCTCGCGCATTCTCGTGACACTGACGCGAGACGTGCTGTATCGGCGTCTCGGCAACCCCGCCGGCGCAAGTACGCTCACGCAGCAATTGGCGCGCAATCTCTTCCCGATCGGCTTTGAGAAGAGCCTCGATCGCAAGGTCAAGGAGGCGATCCTTGCCATCCAGATCGAGAAGCGCTACACAAAACCTGAAATCCTGACGCTCTACTGCAACCAGATTCATTTCGGCCACGGCACCAACGGTGTGGAATCCGCCGCCCACCTCTACTTCAACAAGAGCGCGCGTGATCTCACGCTCGAAGAGGCGGCGCTCGTCGCCGGCATCATCCAGTCGCCCGCCCGGCAGAGTCCATACGTCGACATGACGGCGGCTCGGCGACGCCGGAACTACGTCCTGCAACGGATGGCCGACGAGCACTACATCACGGTGGCCGAGTCGGACGCAGCCAAAGCGACCCCGATCGTCGTGCGGGGACAGTCCCAGCCAGAAAAGACGATCGCCCCCTTCTTCCTCGAGGAAGTGCGGAAACAGCTCGAGCGCGACTACGGCGCAAAGGCGCTCTACGAAAGCGGACTGTCGGTGCAGACGACGCTCGACATGACACTGCAGGAGACGGCCAATCGTGCCCTGCAGCTCGGCCTCCGCCGAATCGACAAACGGCGCGGTTTCCGTCGTCCGCGGCGGAACGTCGTGACCGACGGCGGCACGATCGACGCGTTCAAGGAGGAACGCTGGAATCGCCCGATCGTGAGCGGCGATATTGTGCCGGCGGTCGTCATCGCCCTCGGCAAGCCAGCCCCACCGAGCGGCGCCAGGCTAGCCATCGGCCGCTATCACGCCGACCTCACCCGCGATGGCTTCGCGTGGACACGGCGGAACTCGGCCTCCGAGATCCTCAAGACAGGTGATGTCATCGAAGTCGAAGTGCAGTCGGTTGACGATGCGGCGGGCGCGATGGTCGTGGCGCTTGAGCAAACGCCACAGGTGGAAGGCGCCCTCATCGCCATCGAGAACCGCACCGGGCAGATCAAAGCGATGGTCGGCGGCTGGGACTTCGCCCGTAGCAAGTTCAATCGATCCATGCAGGCGTATCGGCAACTGGGATCGACCTTCAAACCGCTGGTCTACACGGCCGCGATCGATCGCGGCTTCACGGCGTCATCGCTGCTCATCGACGAGCCGGCGAGCTGGGTGCCAGGGCCGAACCAACCGCCCTATCAGCCGCAAAACTACGACCACAAGTTCGAAGGCGCAATAACACTGCGCCGCGCGCTCGAGGATTCTCGCAATGTGCCGGCAGTGAAAATGATGGAGACGCTGGGCCCGCAGAACGTGCTGGAATACGCGAAGCGATTCGGATTCGACGAGCGTTTTCCGCCTTACCTGCCAATTGCCCTCGGCGCTGGGGACGCCACGCTGCTGGAAGTGACCAGCGCCTATTCCGTGTTCCCGAATCAGGGCGTGCGAATGAAGCCATTCACCATCACCAAGGTCATGGACCGCGAAAGCAACCTGCTGGCGGAGACGCGGGCCCAGCCAGCGGACGTGATTCGGGCCGACACAGCGTTTGTCATGACCAACCTGCTGCGCGGTGTCGTGGAGCGCGGCACCGCGGCGGCTGCCGCCTCGATCGACTGGCCGCTCGCCGGAAAGACCGGGACGGTTGACGACAACACGGACGCCTGGTTCATTGGCTTTGACCCATACATCACGGTGGGCGTCTGGACAGGCCTGGACGAGAAGAAGTCCATAGGCAACAACGAAACCGGCGCTGTGGCGGCCCTGCCGATCTGGATAGACGTGATGAAGGCGTACATCGCTGGCCGCCCGGACAAGGACACGCCGCCCCGCTTCGAGCCGCCGGGCAACATCGTCTTTCTCACGATCGACAAACGCACCGGCAACCTCGCCCCAGCCGAACCTCCGGGGTCGATATCGGAGGCCTACATCGCTGGCACTCAGCCGGGAGGTCTGGCAGGAGCACCCTAGACAGACTCGGTCGGCTCGCCTTCCAGTTGCTCGACGAGCGCCATTGCGCAGCGCGCGGCCTTGAGGATCTCCTCGACATCGGCCCTCATCTGACTCTCGGGCCCGAGGCCATCAATCAAGAGTTCCGAGAACCCCAGCACGATGCCGAGCTGATTCTTCACGTCGTGACGCCAGCGGGCATTAGCCTCGCATTTGCTCATCCGACTCTGTCCCCCCTGGCCAGCCAACAAAGTGCTGGCCCTGCAACAGTTTCCTCGGCAATAGGCAGTTCGGAGGTCGGACGATGACCGGCGCGCCAATCACACCGCTCCGAGCCTTATTGTCGAGTTAACAATAGACAACGAACGGGGGGCGTCTTACGAACACGAGGCCCAGCGCAGGCACCGGCGTCATCAGCCCGGCCCCCAGAAACACCCTCCAAAGGCCAGGTGGCGCGACGCCTAGCGCCAAAAATGCAGTTGACGCGGTACCGACTCGGTAACGCCGAACGCGACGGCCAAGCCAAGGAACACCACGCCGTACGGACCGAGGACCGCGACTGCCAGGACCACCGGCGGCACAGCCGGGAGAACAAGCGTGACGGCCCGCCCTGTGGCGGCGCCCACCGCCGCCGCAACCCATAGCCGACTGACATAGCCGACCGAGACGCCCGTGGGACCAATGCGTGCGTTCAACGCACGCCGCAACAGCAGCAGTTCGACCCACCCCGCGAGGCCGGCCGACGCCGTCAGTCCGGCCGTGCCCCACGCTGGATCCAGACCGAGTGCCCTGGGAAGCGGGATGGCGCACAGATACCCACATAGCGAGGTCAACACCACGCGCACCACCGCGAAACGCAGCGGCGACCTCGTATCGCGAAGCGCGAAGAACGTCGACGCGTAGAGGCGTCCTAGCGTTGACGCGAGCAATCCGATCGACGATCCGGCCAGAATCTTCCACACCCACACCGCGTCGCTAGGACCAAAGCGTCCCGTCTGCAGCAGCGCCGCCGCAATCACGTCGCCCAGCGCCACGAAGGCCACGGCGGAGGGCACCACAAAGAACGCGATCCGCCTGAGGCTGGCGTTGAGGCGAAGTCTCAGGCCGTCGAACGCGGCGTTATCGTCGGAGATCTGTGCGCTCATCGCCGGCAATTCGACAGCCGCGATCGAGATACCAAACAAGCTGACCGGCAGCGTGTAGAGCGTCTGCGCATTGGTCAGCGCGGCTACCGCACCAAGGGGTAACCAACTGGCGATCACGGTGTCGATGTAGGCGCTGAACTGCACCACACCTCGACTCAGCAGCGTCGGCAGGAAGTTTCGCATCACCTGCTTCGCCTCGACCGACACCGGCCGGCGCGCGCGAACGCCTGGCGCCAGCCGGAACACCAACGGCAGCTGCACCATCAACTGCAAGAGCGTGCCCGCGACCGAAGCCCAGGCAAGGATCACGACGAGCCGTGGCAGCTCGGTACTCGGTCCGTACCAGAGCATCGCGGCGATCATCACGACACTCCACGCCACCGGCGACGCATACGACAGAAAGAATCGTCGGTGGCTGTTGAGGATGCCCAGACACCATGCCGACATGACCAAGAGCCCAGCCCCGGGAAACAGCACGCGGACCACGGCGATCGTCAGCGCTCGCTTCTCCCCTGAGAACCCGGGCGCGATGAGGCCGATCGCCCAAGGCGTGAGCCACACACCGATGGCGACCGAAGCACTGACCAGCAGGACCAGCCACCAACCGACCACCGCCGCCACCGCGTCGGCATCGCGTGAGCGCTGCTGCGATCGAAGCCCGGCATACACCGGGACAAACGAGGCGGACAGCGCTCCCTCGCCAAATAGATTCTGCAGGAGATTGGGAATGCGAAACCCTGCCGCCCACGCATCGGCGGCGTCAGTCGAGAGACCGAAGTAGTGCGAGATGACGCGCTGACGCACCAGCCCGACCAGCCGACTCACCAGAATGCCGGTGGCCACAAACGCCGCTGCTCGGCCTGTGCCCCCTCCAGCCGCGTCAGGCTTCGTCGTCGGCACCCGCGTCACCGAGGGTTCCATTGGCCCGCTTCATCAGGAACGACTTGATGAACACATCGATGTCGCCGTCGAGCACGCGGCTCGGATCGCTCACCTGCTCCTTCGTACGATGATCCTTCACCAGCTGGTAGGGATGGAGCACGTAGCTGCGGATCTGGCTGCCGAAGCCAATCTCCTTCTTGACACCGCTGATCTTCTGCAGCGCCTCATGCTGCTCCTTCATCTTGATGTCATAGAGGCGCGCCTTGAGGACACGCATCGCAGAATCACGATTGCGATGCTGCGAGCGTTCGTTCTGGCAGGAGACCACGATGCCTGTTGGCAAATGGGTCAATCGGACGGCGGAGTCCGTCACGTTGACGTGCTGACCGCCTGCGCCGCTCGACCGATAGGTATCGATGCGAAGGTCCTTCTCCTCGACCTCCACCTCCACATCCTCGGGCAATTCGGGCCAGGCGTATAGGGAAGCAAACGACGTGTGCCGACGGGCCGCCTGATCGAATGGCGAGATACGAACCAAACGATGGACGCCAGCCTCGGCCGCGAGCAATCCGTACGCGTACTCGCCAGTCACGGTGAACGTGACGCTCTTCAACCCGGCTTCCTCTGCCGGCTGGTAGTCGATGATTTCTCGCTTGAAACCACGACGCTCGGTCCAGCGCAGGTACATGCGCAGCAACATTTCTGCCCAGTCCTGACTCTCGGTGCCACCCGCGCCCGGGTGAATCGTCACGATGGCATTCCGGCGATCGTGTTCGCCGCCGAGCATCTTCTTGATCTCGCCGGCCTGGACCTCCTGATCGAGCGTCTCGAGCCCCGCGGCGAATTCCGTGTCCACGGGCTCCCCGGCGGCGGCCCATTCGGCGAGCACCGCAAGATCGTCGGTGCGCAGCTTCAGAGACGATGCGAGATCGCGGTCCTGCTCCAGACGACGGCGGCGCTGAAGGACACGCTGTGCCTCGGCCGGATCCTTCCAGAAATCAGGCGCTGCCGCCCGTGCTTCGAGCCGGCTCAGTTCCTCGTTGGCTTTGGCGAAGTCAAAGATAACTCCGCAGATCGGCAGCACGGGCGCTGAGATCCTCAAATCGTTTGCGGAGATCGTCGACGGTCGGCATGGCCGCTATTGTACACGCCGACGAACGGTGAAGAGCAGGACCAGCGACGCGCCAACCGCCGTCACGGCCACGACATCGCCAATGCGCGAGTAGATGGTTTGTGTGCGAAGGAATCGCACGTCGCCCATCACTATTGCCGGTTCAAAGATCGACGTGGCGTCGACCACACGACCATACGGATCGACAATGCCACTGACACCGGTGTTTGCTGCACGAACCAGAAAACGGCCATTCTCGACGGCGCGCATCGACGCCTGCACGAAGTGCTGGTAGGGGGCCGACGTGCGACCGAACCACGCATCGTTGGTGATGGTCGCCAGCAGTTCAGCGCCGCTGTTCGAGAACTGACGGACGGCGTCCGGATAGACCACCTCGTAGCAGATCGACGTGCTCACCATGTGCTCCCCGACCGGTAGCAGCGTCTGGCGCGTGCCAGCGGTGAAGTCCGACACGCCCTCGACCAGCCGCGACATGAAGAAGAACAGCTGTCGCGCCGGGACGTACTCGCCAAACGGTACGAGGTGCATCTTCTGGTAAGTGCCGGCCGTCTTGCCGTTCGCGTCGATCATGACTGCGCCGTTGTAGTACCGGGGCGAGGGGCCGCGCTCGACTTGATCCGTGCCAAGCAGCACCGAGACCTTGGCCTCGCTCGCAATCTTTCGCAGGCTGAGACTCAAGGGGTCATCCTCGAAGACAAACGGCGCCGCAGACTCAGGCCACACCACGAATTGAGCGCCCTGGAAGATTGCCTGCCGGGTCATCTGCAGGTAGCTGGCGTAGACACCACGCGCACGACGGGCGTCGGCCTTGTCCGATTGATCCACATTGCCCTGAATGAGTCCGACGCGAACCGGGTCGCCCGCCGCCATCAGCACGCCCCGGCTAATCCGCACGCTGCCCCAGAGCGCAAGGACCACGACTGCGGCCAGCGTCACTGCCAGGGGCACCAACGCGTGACGTCGGCGTCTCGCCTGCGCCACCAGCGCGAACGCCACCCCGGCATTGATCGCCGCAACCACATACGACAGGCCGAAGATGCCAGTGACGCTCGCAAACTGCGCGATCGGAAGAACTGACGCCTGGCTGTAGCCGAGCAGTACCCAGGGAAATCCGCCGAGAACGTGGGTGCGCGCAAACTCCATCGACACCCAGACCAGCGGCGTGGCGAGCAAGTGCCGAACCCCGCCGAGGCGGGTCAGGCGCGCGACGATCGCGCCAAAAAGACAGAGGTACACCGCTTGATACAGGACGAGCAGAGCGTTGATGCCAACAGCGCCAGGCGTAGGAACTCCGCCGTAGATGGCCATCACGTTGGTCACCCAATAGAGCGTGCCGGCAAAGTAGATGAGACCGGAAACGAGCCCGAGCGTGAAGCCGCGCAGAGTCGACTGGCCGGCCAGCACCAGCAGCAAGGGCACCAGTGCCAGCCAACCGAGAACCGGGTAGCCGAACTTAGGAAAACTGAGAACGAGGAGAAGACCCGACAGCGCCGCGAAGCCGAATGCGATCGGGCGAGAGTCGGTTAGCGGGTGACCCAGGGCTTGAACTGCTCTTCCTTTTGAAGGCGCGCGGCCACCGAGTCGGCCTCGCGCCTGGTCTTGAACGTACCGACGCGCACGCGGTACACCGATCCGCTGGTCGGCACTTGCACGTAGGCCGCGTACCCCTTGCCGCTCAGCCGCCTGGCAATCGCATCCGCCTCACTGCGCACGTTGATCGCCGCCACCTGCACAGCGTAGCCACGTCCCGTCGTCCTGGCCGGCTCGGTGGCGGCAGACCTCGCCTGCCCCTTCTCCACCGCCTTGGGAGAGACGACCGGCGCGGGAACCGGCAGCGGCGTTGCGGCGGCGCGCGGCGGCGCCGCTGGGACCTCGGGACGTGGTGCCGCCGGCTTCAACGCACCCTCGGCCGCGTCAGTCTCTCGCTTCACATCAGCATCACCCAAGGTCGGTGGCGGTGCCGCGACTCGCGGATCAGCGTCGACTTGAACCTGTGCCCCGGGGCTCGGCGGCACTGGAGGTGGGAGCGGGTCGCCTGCCAGCAGCGAAGCCGCTGAGTCCGACGGCGTCGGCCCGGAGCGCTCGGCCCGCACGTTCCGGCCGACGAGTACCCCTAGCAGGAATATCGCGACCGAGACAACGGTCGTCGTCATCACAAGGAAGACGAGCTGCTTCCCGTTGAGTTGAATCTCGTGGAACGCGTCGTCTTGGGTATGGGCTGTCACGCGAGCCGAAATTGTACTCCGGTGTTTTCGTCAGTACAAGCCCCAAAAACAATTGCGAACAGGGTCAGCGAGACGCCAGCGCCTGCAGCACAGCTTTCGCCGCCGCCGACTCGGAATTCAAGACCAGCGCTCGACGGGCCTCGGCCTCTGCCTCGTCCGGGTTGCCGTCACCGAGGTAGGCCTCAGCGAGGAGAACGTGCGCCTGCTCGCTATCACGGCTCCAGATGGCGATCTTGCCGGCGTCGATCGCCTCGCGCGTCCGACCAGCTCGCAAATGCAGCCGACCCATGAGCAGATGTGCGTCGGCGTCATACGGAGACAGGAACAGGGTGCGACCGAGTTCTGCCATCGCCTCGCGATCACTTCCCTGCTCAAACAAGCGTCGGCCGCGGTCGAGATAGAAGGTCGCCAATTCCCGCTGGTCGCGAAGACCGGTCGTCGTGATAATCGCGTCGATTCGATCGATCCGGAGCACATCGGCATTGGGCTTGAGGCGCTCGAGACCGCGCGGCACCGGGTCATTTGCCGGCCGCTTCTCCCATTCCGCATACGTCGAAGACAAGCGACGGGCGAGTTCCTTCTCGCGGTTGGCCTCGGGCAGATTCGCCGCGCTCGCCAACGCGACGCCGAGGACGTAATGCGCATCACCATCGGCAGGTGCACGACGAACGGCTTCCCGCAGCCAGTAGACGGCCGCCTGGACATCGTGTCCGAACCAGTATGTGTACCCGAGGTTGAAGAAATAGTCAGGATCGGAGGGATCACCCTCGGAGGCCTTGTTGAAGAAGTACTCGGGCAATCCCGTTTGCGGAGAACCGCCGCGCCGCAACTGCACGACTCCAAGGTTGTTCCAGAGGGCCGGCGTCGACTGGGAGTCGGCGAGGAGCTTGAACGTCGAAAACGCCTCGTCGTGACGCCGCAGCCCCAACTGCGAAAGGCCGACCAGGAAGCGAGCCCGGCGGTACACCTCAGACGTTTGAAGAATCGACGCAACCGATGCCAAGGAGCGATCATGGTCACCCAGCTCCTCGTAGACCTCCCACAACGCGATCTTCGCTCGGTCAAACGAGGGCTGCGCCCGCAACGACGCATTCAGATAGGTCAGCGCGGTCGCGGGTGTTTCGGCCAGTAGCCCCTTGATGTAGTTCTCGAAGGCCGCGATCGACGGATTGGGTCGCGCCGGTACCCCAGCCGCCGCAGATGAAGTGGGCACCAACCGAGACGCGATGCGTTCGAAGATGGCAAACAGCTCGGCGATGGGCGCCCGCTCAGTGCCAAGATCCTGCACGCGCCCGGTGTCGAGCGCGATCGACCGCGCCCGTACGACCAAGGTCTCGTCCTCGCGCAGCAAGGTGCCAAGCACGACGCTGGACGCACCGACGATCTGACCAATGCGAATCGTCGTCGCATCCGACAACGTTGCGGTGGTCGGAATCTGCAGGTGCGCAAATCCCTCACGGCGCTCGTCGCGCGCAAGCGCGCGCGCACCGCGCGCATTCACGCCCTCGGCAAGCAGCACCGCTGCCGCCTCGCCGAGCCAAACGATCCGGCCGTCATGAGCGACGTTTTCAAACGGCATGACGAGGACGCGATTTGGCGTCTGCGCGACGCTAGGGCCTGCCCCCCACAGTGTCGAGACCAACACCGTCAGCCCCACCC
>JBEBGG010000275.1:0-3046 GCA_040081555.1 Vicinamibacterales bacterium | reverse complement strand
GTGCGGTGGTGTCACGGCAGTCTGTGGCCTGATTGCCATTCGAGTGACCAATAAGGGACGTCTGATGAAAAGGCGGGTAGTGGTCAACGATCGGATGCAGCGCGATTACGTCTACTGGCGAACTGAGCCGGTCGGTCGACATTTCGCCGCCGGCTTCGTGCCAGACCTGACGCCCCGCGACATGCTGCGCCTCGGCGTCTACGGCGGCAAGTACATGACGGATTGTGCGGCCGAGTTTCCGAAGTCGTGGTTTGTTGGCGCGAAGCTGTGTGCCGATCGACACGATCCGCGTCTGAACTGTTTCAGTGTGAACGCCTCACAGTCGCTCGCCGTCTGGCGTCGCAAGGGTTGGATTCATAGGCAGGATCCCCGCGGCTGGTTTCAGTGGTATTGCCGCTACTACATGGGCCGTCGAAGTGCGGACGATGTGCGACAGATTCGACGCTGGCGGGCGATCAGTCGGCACGTGGCCGCGATTCGGCACAATTGTGAGCCTGGCGATCTCGAGTGCCGGAGGAGGCAGCGGCAGGCCGTGCTCCACTGGGCCTACGACGGCCGTCGATTCTAGGGGCGGCAGATACGCTGTCTTCGATACTGGGTGGCGCGCTGCGTTCACGGACGTCGGTTGCTTAGCTAACCATCCGGAACTGCAGGGCCTCAGCGACATGTTCCGCTGTGACTCCGTCGGCGCCAGCCAGGTCCGCGATGGTGCGCGCCACCTTGCGAACGCGCTCGTAGCCGCGCGCGCTGAGTCCGAGTCGTCGGACGGCGGTGCTCAGGAGTCGCGTCGAGTCCGCGTCGAGCCGGCAGTGGCGCCCGAGGAGCAAGGGGGTGAGCCTGGCGTTGGCGGTCACGTTGGCGTCGGCGTATCGCTGCCGTTGCCGATCGCGGGCCGCAATGACACGGGCGCGCACTGCGGAGGACGATTCGCCTTCGGCGGTCTGGCCGAGCACATCCGGTGGAACGGCCGGGACCTCGACGGCAAGATCGAGTCGATCGCGCAATGGACCGGAGAGTCGCGAGTGATATCGATCGATCTGCACCGGGGTGCAGCGACACTCCCGGTCCGGGCTACCCGCAAATCCGCAGGGACAGGGATTCATCGCGCCCACGAGAACGAAGCGCGCTGGGAATGACACACTCCGAACTGCACGAGCGATCGTGACCGCGCCCTCCTCGAGCGGTTGTCTCAGGACCTCGAGGACACCGCGCTGAAACTCCAGCATCTCGTCTAGAAACAGCACGCCGTGATGCGCCAGGCTCACTTCACCCGGGCGGGGATTGGTGCCGCCGCCAATCAGGGCAATGTTCGAGATGGTGTGATGCGGCGCTCTGAACGGTCGCGCAGAGACCAGACCGGCGCCGGCAGGTATGAGTCCGGCCACGGAGTGGATGGAGGTGACTTCGATCGCCTCGTCGAATGTCATTGGCGGCAGGATGCCCGCCATCCGTCTCGCCATCATCGTTTTTCCAGCGCCCGGTGGCCCGACCAGCAGCAGATTGTGCTCGCCGGCACAGGCGACTTCGAGCGCGCGTCGAGCCAGTGGCTGCCCGCGAACCTCTGCCAGGTCCGACGTCACGGTCCATGCCGCAGGAGCGGTAGGCGACGGAGTCGTGACGGTGGTTGGGTGATTCAAGGCCTGCACGGCATCAGCGAGGGACCGTACGGCATAGACGTTCAGACCGCTGACAATCGACGCCTCGCCAGCGTTGGCGAGCGGAAGCACAAGTCCGCTCAGGCCCTCGCGGCGCGCTGCCGCCGCGATTGGCAGCACCCCCCGAGAGGATTGAATCGCACCGTCAAGCGACAACTCGCCGAGCACGACCAGGTCGGCAATGACGCGCCGCTCAACGATGCCCGTGGCGGCGAGGATGCCGAGGGCAATCGGTAGATCGAACGAGGCGCCCGCCTTGCGCACATCGGCCGGCGCGAGGTTCACGGTGATGCGATGCGGTGGAAACTCGAAACCGGAGTTGCGGATGGCACTCCGCACGCGATCGCGACTTTCCCGCACACTCGCGTCGGGTAAGCCGACCATCGTGAACCCGGGGAGTCCAAACGCGACATCGACTTCCACCTGCACGGCGCAGGCATCCACACCCAGGACCGCCGCCGTTCGTAGAGTCGCCAGCATTTCGATCCGCGGTGCAAGAAGCCGGGCCAATGTGGGCGGGCTCGAAAGTCCAAGTGATCGAGCGATCTCCAACATGGTCGTCGCAGAAATTGCGATCCTGCGACACGCGGATGAGGCCCAACACAGGGTCACGACGGTTGTGCGTCAGGCGTGCGGTGCGAGGCAGCGCCGCACGGCCGGCCGGGCACCACTCTTGCTGACTCTTGTCGTCGAGGCGAATCAATACCGATTCGCGCGCGCAATTCGAGACGACGACTGGAAGTCGGTTCTCAAAACGGGCACCACATGCACTGGCGGCACTGCGCGCCGTCCCCTTGCCGGTTCTGAACGACCTCGTCTTGGACCCACGTATCCCGGGCAACACGAAACCGCACGCAGGGAGAAACGCATGACAACTACGCTTCGAACGGATGCACGTCAACGCTTGGCAAGGGCGATCGGTGTCTTCGGCGGGGTGGCGCTGCTTGGCGCCATCGGTGTGTCGGCGGCGCCGCCTCCGTCGTCACCGAAGAACGAGTGGAACACGCTGATCGCCGATGTTACGGTCCAAGTGAGCACTCACGACTCGGACGAGCCGGCGAGTGCACCGGCGCCACGAACAGCCACCTACCACTGGGAATTGACAGACACACCGGCGGGCACGAAGAGCAGGATGACGCCGACGTCCACACCCTCGGCCAGGATCACCACGAAGGCCGGCGACGTTGAACTGGCAGACTCGATGCCGCTCGTTGTGGTGGAAGACGATGGGGATGGGACGCCTCTCAGGGTGCTCGACCGACATGGCAAGCCAATTAGCCTGACGCTAGAGCAGCGACGTCGGTTCGATGCGCTGGCCGACTCTGGCGCGATGCCTGGGCGGGCGACGCGTTCGTCGATGGCGCAGTCGCTCGGTCAGCAGGTCGGTGCTC
>JBEBGG010000274.1:0-3047 GCA_040081555.1 Vicinamibacterales bacterium | reverse complement strand
GTATCATCGAGACGGTTTCGTCTCACATATTTCATGCGCCGCACCCTGCTCGCGCTTATCGCCGCGCTCCTACTGTTCGTTCAGGCCTCAGTCAGGGCTGACGACTTGGCGTATACGCGCTTTGGCGACTTCCTTGAGGCGCTGCGCGTGCAGGCCGGCATCCCTGGCATGGTCGCCGCCGTGGTCGGCAGAAGTGCCGTGCAGTGGGAACGGGTCTTTGGCACCGCGGACCTCGACAAGAACATCCCGACGCGGATCGACACGCCGTTTCACCTCGACGGTCTGACTGAAGTCTTCAGCGCATCCCTGCTGCTGCGCTGCGTCGAAGAGGGCCACCTATCCCTCGACGACCTCATCGGGCGATTCGCGCCAGACAGCGAGGACGCCTCGCTGACGGTGCACCAGGTGCTCACGCACACCAGCGGCCCGGCAGACAGCCCCCTCTATCAGTTTCGTCCCGATCGCCTCGAACCGCTCTCCCTCGCCATCGAAGCGTGCCGGGAGGAGTCGTATCGCAAGGCCGTCGGCCGCATGTTCGACATGTCCGGGATGTTCGACTCGGTCCCTGGCGCCGACGTGACGGCGATGCCGCATCTGGTGCCGCCGGCGGAGTGGCCAGGCGACTCCGCCCTCGAGCGCTATACCGCGGCCTTGACGCGCCTCGCGGTGCCCTACACGGTCGACCTCCAGACACGGCGGATCAGCCCGTCGCAATACACCCCGACGACGCTCACCACTGCCGCCGGCGCCATTTCCACCGTTCAGGACCTTGAGAAGTTCGATCTCTCGCTCAAGAATGGCATCCTCCTGAAGCCTGAGACCATCGCTATGGCGCAGCGCGCCCCGACGGGCGCCACCGGCCAGAAACTCCCGCATGCCATCGGCTGGTTCGCGCAGAACTATCTGGGCGAGAACGTCTACTGGCAATTCGGAATGACAGACAACGGTGGCTCTGCGCTGATGGTGATCTGGCCCACACGCAGCCTGACGTTCATTGTGCTGGCCAACAGCAACGGGCTGGCGAAGCCATTTAACCTCGCCGCAGGCGACCTGCGCGCCACGCCATTCGGCAAGCTGTTCTTGAACCTCTTCATCAGGTGACTGGTGCCGACCGCATGAGACGATGCCTGCTGGTTCTATTGCTGATCGCCTTGGCGAGTCCGGCGGGAGCCGAGTGGCAAGTGAAGCCATTTGTCGGCGTGAAATTCGGCGGTAGTACGAATGGGACGACCAACGCGGAAAACAACGCGGCTGGAAAGCGAAAGAGCGTGATGGGCGCCTCCGTCGCTGTGATTGGCGATGTCCTCGGGATCGAACTCGACCTCGGATACATGCCGGGCTACTTCGAGGGCGGCACGATCCCGAGCACCGTGCTCAGCAGCAGCCTGACCACGCTGACAGGGAACCTGGTGATTGCGCTCCCGAGACGGCTGTCGGAATACACGCTGCGACCGTATTTTGTGGGCGGGGCCGGATTTCTGCGGCGGAGCGCGGTTGGCAGCGCGCCGGGCCTCCTGCCCTCCTCCCGCAATCTGCCAACGTCTGATGTTGGCGGCGGCGTCACAGGATTCTTGACCCGAAACATCGGGGTCAGTTGGGACCTGCGCCGGTTTCGGACCATGCCGTCAGCCCCTGAGCTGGGGACGACGATCGACGGCCTGCGGGAACGGATTTCGTTGTGGCGGGCCAATATGGCGCTCGCTATTCGCTATTAGTTGTACTAGGATCTCGGAGCTTTGCGGATGACTCGACCGACACTTGCCCTTGTGACGCTGCTGGCGGTCTCCGCCATGGCCCCCGTCGTTCGGGCCGCCGAAACGCTGCGCATCATTCCGATCACAAGCAACGACACCGTCGTCGTCACCATCGAACTCTCTGACGCCTACAACGAAGAGATGCGTCAGGCCATTGCCAGCGGCCTGCGCACGACCTTCACCTACGACATTGAACTGCGGATGGTGGTGCCGGCCTGGGTCGACAGGACGATCGCCACCGCCACGGTCAACTCAACGGATCAGTACGACAACCTCACCCGGCGCCACTCGTTGCAGCGCACGGTGGACGGACGCGTCCAGGACTCTCAGGTGACGGAAGACGACGCCGTCGCCGGCCACTGGCTGACCACGCTCTCAAGGCTCCCGCTGGTCGATACCGCCAAGCTCGATCCGAACCGCGACTACTACATCCGCATCAGTGCACGCGCGCGCCCGCACGGCGGATCAATCATCGGCTGGGCCAACGCCGTCGTCGGCCAGGCGAAGTTCACCTTCATTCCATAGGACCGCGTCCGGCCAGAGCCGGACACTCGTTCTTCAGAAACCTCCACGCGCCGCACAGTGCTGCGGTGTCCCGCGCTTGCGGACCGGCGTCGCATGCCCGCGGCACAGGGCGATGTCACGTGCGACGCACTGGCCGCGCCGCCAAGACCGGAGGCTCTACCGCAACACTGTGAGCGCGAGTGCGATCAACCCGACGAGCAACGGAATGGCCGCCGCTCCGGCGGCGAAGCGAAGCCAGCGCTCAAATGGCACACCCGCCGCCAGCAGCATCGCCATCAGCGCGCCGTTGGTGGGAGTGAAGAGCTCCATCAGACCGGCACCGGTCTGGAAAGCGAGCACCGGTACCTGCCGCGACAGGCCAAGGACGTCGGCAAGCGGCACCAGGAGTGGCATCGTCAACACCGCCTGGCCGCTGACACTCGGCACCGCCACGTGAATCAGTGCGTGGAACGGCACCATCAGAAAGGCTGATGCAACGGGCGGCACTTGCCCGAGCACGAGGGCAAAGCCATTGAGAATCGTATCGACCACATGGCCGTCTTCGAGGATCAGCGAGATGCTGCGCGCCAAACCAATGAGGACCGCCGCCGGCAGCAGCGTCTGCATTCCGTCAACGTAGGTTGTGAGCGCACCCGTGAGTCCGAGCCCGCCCACAAGGCCCGCGACCAGGCCTCCGATGAGGAACGCCGCCGACAATTCGTTGAAGCCCCACCCAAGACTGAGGGCGCCGTAGACGTAGATCGCCATCGGCAGCAGCATCGCCATGAG
>JBEBGG010000016.1:0-40222 GCA_040081555.1 Vicinamibacterales bacterium | reverse complement strand
CGGCCGTGATTGCGACCACGCCCGTGCCGCAGCCGACGTCGAGCACCCGTGCACCCGCATGGATGCGCGCGTGCGCTACCAGCTGCGCCGCTGGCGGAATGGTGAGTGACTGAAGGGCAGCAAAATGAGCCCAGCTGGCTTTCTGTGCGTCCTTGAACGGCTTGTAGGGGTCGGACATGAAGTGTCTCCGGTTATTGGGGCGGTCGCGCCGAGCGTACGCCGCTGGCACGAAAGAGGTCGTCACCCGCGGTGAGAATCGTGCGGCGCAACCGGTCGGGATAGTTGTTGCCGGCCTCGCGCAGGAACGCCCATACGATGTTGGCCGCCTCAACCGAGCGGTGACCGGCGAGCGTCGTCCCCATCCACCGCGTCGGGAAGAAGATATCGCCAGTCTGTTGGATGTCCTGCAACAGGTCGAGACTCGGCCGGAGGTATTTCACCGACTTCGCCGAACGCAGCGGATGGTGCAGGTAGTGCAGTCCGTCAAGGACCCACGGCTCGCGCCGCCGGTTGGCGAGCGTGGAGAGCGAGGCGAAGAACCGATCGCGCTCGGCGGGATCGGCGGAAAGCGCTGGCGCCACAAACTGCAGCCGCGCCTTGCGGTCGGGGTTCAACGTGCGCACGATCTGCTCGTCCAGCAGCGCCTTCCAGCCTGGCACCTCCCGCACGACCAGCTCCTCGGCCAACACGATGAAGTCGTTTTCAGCCAGCGGGAGTCCGTCCACGGTGACCTCGCGTCGCCAGACGCGTGTGAGCCAGGTGACGGTATCAGGTGTGGATGCGACGTTGCGCAGCGCGGAAAAGTAGGCGCTACGCCGAGAGACCGTGTCGGCGGCGCCGAGTTGCGCCCGGAGCACACGCTCCATGGAGGCCGCGCGCGTCGCACGTTCCTCGGGTGAGATGAAGATCCAGAACGTCTGCCCGAGCATGCCGAGCACGCGTTGCATGTTGAGTTCGTCTGTTTCCTTCGGCAATGCGTCGAGCACGAGATCGAAGAACGTGGCGGCCTTCAGTTCGCCACTGAGCACCGCGTCCCAGAGTGTCAGCCAGGCGCTGCCTCGCGTGAGCGCATCAGTGATCTCCGGGGTGTGCGTGGAGAGCCAGAGCAGGCTCTCACGATCGAGATGCAGTTCACCATAGGCACGGCCGCCGCCGTTGACGAGCACGTAGCGAGGCGTCGGCAGGCCGCGAGCCGCGCCGAGGTCGGTCTGCTGTCCGTGGAGCCGGATGGGCACCGCGCGCTCCGCCATGTCGTAACCGAGCGTCACTTGCACGTCCTGCGTCCAGTTGAGGCCGCGTGCCGGGTACGGATCGCTCTGTGTCAACGTCAGGCTGGTGATGCGTCCATTCGCGCTCGCGAGCGAGGTTCGCACAATTGGCCGGCCCGCTTCCTCCACCCAGGCGTGGCTCCACGCCGCCAGGTCGTCGGGGCTCTTTGCATCGAGGAGGCTGATGAGATCTGGCCACGAGGCGTTGCCAAACGCGTAGCTGCGCAGATACTCGCGAAGACCGTCGCGGAAGGGGACCTCGCCCACCAGCGTTTCAAGCTGGCGCATTACGATGGGCGCCTTCTGGTAGATGATGGCGCCGTACAACGCGCCGGCGTTCTTCAGATTGTCGAGTGGCTGCCGAATCGCGTTGGTCCCCAGCGTGCGGTCGACATCGTAGGCGGCCGGATAATGGGCGTGCAGAAAGCGGAGCGCGTGGTTGATGCCGGGAAATGACGGATTCACGATCTTTGCGGCCATGAAGTTGGCAAAGACCTCTTTCATCCACACGTCCGTGAACCAACGCATGGTCACCAGGTCGCCGAACCACATGTGTGCCGTCTCGTGCGAGATGGTGCTGGCGCGTTCGAGCTGCTGGTTCTGTGTGGCGGATTCGTCAAGCATCAGACCGGCGCTGTTGTAGAACACCGCTCCTGGGTGTTCCATGCCCCCGAACTGGAAGGCCGGCACCAGCAGAAAATCGAACTTGCCGAACGGATAGGGGATTGCCGTGTAGCGCTCCATCCAGTCGAGCGCCGCGGCATGGAGATCGAATATCGCGTCGCGGTTGCGCGCCACCTTCTGCGTGTCTGTTTCGCGATGAAACATGCGGAACGTGCGGCCGTTGCGCGTGGCTGTGTCGATCTGGAACTTCCCAGCGGCAAAGGCAAACAGGTACGACGCGATGGGCGCCGTTTCGGCGAAGCTCACCCGCGTGCGTCCGTTCACTGACTCGCGGGCTGTCTCGGCACCGTTGGCGAGGGTCGCCCACCCGTCAGGCACCTCGAGGCTGAGCGTCCAACGGGCTTTCAGATCCGGCTGGTCGAAGACTGGAAAGGCTTCGTGCGCGCGGGCCGGCACGAAGATCGTGTAAAGAAAATCGTCGTTGCGGTTGAGCGGTGTGTCGCCGGCCTCGAACTCGACCTCGACGCGGTTGTGTCCAGCTCTGAGCGCGCTCGGTTGCAGCACGATGTGCCCGTTGCGAAATATCGTGGGAGAGGTCTCGCCGTTGACCGCGGTCACCGTGACGACCGGCGTGCCCGATGGCGAGAAGTCCAGGGCCAGCGGCGCCCGCGTGTCGGCGAGCGCAAAATCGATGATGGCGTGACCAGTGATTCGCTCACTGCGTGTGTGGGGAATGCGGAAGAGCAGGCGGTAGTGAACGTCCGAGACACGAGCGGCGCGTGCTTCGGCGAGCGATTGCGAGACGCCGGGCTCGAACAGGTCGCGGTCCGCTGGTTGAGCAGCCAGACACGGGCCGTGTTCGAGCGTTGTGGCCAGGCAGATGCTCGCGAGCGAGAGCGAGCGCATGGACAAACGCGACATCAGAGGGCCAGTGTAGCGCGGTCCCAATCACGCCCCGGCCCTTGGCGCCGTGGCGCACCTATGGCACCTCTGGCACTCCCTTGTGTCTCTTGATGAACGCCTCGAGCACCGCTTCGTCGGCGCGGCTGAACTCAATGCCGGCGCGGTAGCCACCCGTGCGCCCTTTGCCCGCCGCCTCGAGCTTGGCCCAGATGACCTTGCCCGCGCAGGCGATGGCTTTGGGCTCGTGAGGCAGGGACAGTTTTACCGGTTGATTGGGCTTGAGCGTCGCCCCGGAGAGTACCTGGCAGCCGCCGACAGACAGATTCACCAACGTGCTGGCGCTGGAATTGACCTGCACCTCGAGCGCGTCTGGAAAGGTGTACCGTTCGGCCATGCGCACGGCCGTCCACTCCGTTTCGGCGACGGGTGCTGCCTTCTCAGCGGCCTTCTTTGATTTGGGCGCTGGGACCGGCGCCGGTGGCTCCGGCGCCGCCGGGTGTTGGTGCGCGGGCACGGCGGCCGACCGAGCCACTTGGGCGGCAAGCTCGTCTCGTTCGCGCACGGTCAGGGCGAGGCGTGATTCGGTCTGTGTGAGGCTACCGATGATGTCGGCGTGTTCGCCCGCCAGCTGTGCGAGGCGTGTTCGCGCCGCTTCGAGATCGTCGCGCAGGCCGCGCACCTCGGTGCGGGAGTGGGCGAGGGCCTCTTGCGTGGCTTCGGCGCCCATGACCGACTGGTCCTTGGCATCCACCAGCACCGAGAGCTGATGACGGGCCTCTTCGATTTCTCGGCGGAGTTCGCGACTGGTGTCACGCTCGCTCTCGAGCAGTGCCTGCGCCTGTAGTCGGTCGCGTTCGAGGCGCGAGTCGGCGTCGCTGCGGATGCGCTCGACGGCGGCCGCGGCGTCCGCGTGGGTCTGTTCGAGGACGGTCGCGGCCTTCAGTCGTTCTGCCTGGAGTGTGGCCTGCAGCCGCTGGTGTTCAGCCCTCAGCGCGTTGAGCTGATTGTCGGCCGCCTGGGCCGTGGCTTCGGCTCGGGCGGCCTGGTCGCGCAGCTCGGCCGACACGGCGCGCTCGGCGTCAATTGCCGCGCGGACGCGTTCCTCATCCCGGCTGGCCGACGCGTGGATCTCATCGTGCGCGGCCCGCTCTGATTCGACCGCGGCGTTCAGTCGCGACTCGGCCTGCAGCAGGGCTCGACGAAGCTCCGCACCCGCCACTCGCTCGTCGTCCAGTTGCTGCTGCTGCGCGGCAAGCGCGCCGCGCAGTTCATCGTGCTGCTGCTGGGCGCGCTCGATCTCTGCCACCAGGTCGGCGTGCACTCCGCGCGACTGCGCCTGCTGCTGTTCGTGGGCAGCGAGCTGCGCGGCCGCCCGCACGGCTTCCTCCTGGGCGCGCGCGGCCACGGTGCGAAGTTCGCTTGAGCCGCTGCGCTCAACCGCCAGTTGTGCGCGTGTCTCGGCGTGGTCGCGTTGCTCCTGCGCCGCGGTGGAGCGCAGCTGCTCCAGCGCATGCTCCCGCTCGCGGAGCGCCTGTTCCAGTGCTGCGATGCGCTGCCGCGCGGCATCGAGGTCTGCAGCCAGTTCGGCCGTCCGCGCCCGCTCGCCCGACAGCTGTCCTTCTGCCTGCTCCACAGCGCGCCGTGCGGCGGTGGTCTGGGCGTCCGCTTTCGCCTGCGCCTCGTGTGTCGCGCGCTCGACGAGCGCCGCGGCGGCGGCCTGCGCCTGTGCCACCTGCGCCTTCGCTGCCGCCCTCTCTTGTTCGACGACCGCCTGGGCCGAATGCCGCTCGTGCTCGACAAGCGACTGCGCGGTCAGACGTTCTTTCTCGACCAGTGCATGCGCCGAGGCGCGCTCCTTGTCGGCAGTGCTGCGGGCCGCCGCCCATTCCGTCTCGATCGTCGCCTGCGACGCCTCCCGTTCCTGCGCGATGGCGGCCTGTGCCGCTAGACGTTCCTGCTCGATGGCGGCCGCGGCTGACTTGCGTTCCTGCTCGATGATCGCAGCGGCCGACCTACGCTCCTGTTCAATCGCGCTCTGCGCCGCCGACTTGGCGTGCGCGACCTGCGCGTCAGACGCAATGCGTCCGTCCTCACACGCCAGCACGGCTGTGGCGTGCGCCTCTTCAGTGGCGACGCGCGACAGGTCGAGGATGAGCGCCTCGAGCGAATCACCTCGAGACGGGTCGGCGATCGCGGCTTCGAGCGCCTCGAGACGGACGTCGACGGCGCCGCGGAGGGCCTCGAGACGTTTCCTCGCCGCGTCCGTCACGTACGGAACCGGTACGTCGACTGACAGAAGCGTGATCGGCTGTGCTGAAACTGACGGCTTCATGCGGTGGTCGCGTCGCTCACTCCCTACGTATTGCAATGTAGATTCCGCTTTCTTGGCCGGCCGATCACTGACCTGAAAGTGGTCATCAAGTTTGCAAGAGCGATCGCTGGACTGACACCCTTGCCGATGGACGAACGCCGCACACAGCTATTGGTCGCCGCTCAGGCGCTGAGGGGATGGGTCCATGTCCAGCAGGCCGCCAGGCATGGGGTCGCTCCGGCGCACCTCACACCACTGCGCGCGCCGACGTCTATACCCGCGGGCACCCGATCGCTGTTCACCCCAATTGGCGATGAGCCGGACACCGTGCACAGCACTGAACAAGATGTGGTGGCTCCAGCTCCAATGCGCGTGCGGGTTGACGTCGGGGCGGGTCTCAAAGCGCTCGCGCGTTTCCTGGCTGCGCTGTGGTCGCGTGCGTGGCCGATGGCCGCGCGCGTCTGGAAGCCAGCCTTCGCCAGCCTGGCAGTCATTGCACTGATTGGCACGGCGAGATCATCGTGGCCGCAGTGGTCGGGGGTGGTGAAGGCGCAGCTTCGCGCGGCGGGACAACATGTGAGCGTCTTCGATCGCCCGAGGCCGGCCCCTCAGGCGCCGTCGCCCAAGCCGAACCCGACGGAGCGAGTCGCCCCTGTTCGCCGCACGGGGCGCCTCCAGATTGAGTCCAACCCGTCCGGCGCGCACGTCATCATCGATGGACGCGAGCGCGGCCTCACGCCCCTCACGCTGAACGATGTGGTGGTCGGCACGCACACGGTGGCGCTCAAGAGCGAGGCCGGCTTCGTCCAGCACCCCGTCGTCGTGTCCCACGGCAGGACGACGCAGGTGAACGAGGCCATCTATTCCGGTTGGCTGCACGTCTCGTCTTCCCTGGACCTCCAGCTGTTTGAGGAAGGGCACGGTCTGCGCCTTGATGAGAGCAACCAGCTGCTACTGCCGCCGGGCGTGCACGAGCTGCGGTTCGAGAATCGTCGGGTCGGGTTCTCGGCCGCGCGCACGGTTGAGGTGCGTCCGGGCGAGACCACGTCGATCTCGGTGGAGCCCCCGGCGTCGAAGCTGTCGATCACCGCGTCGACACCTGCCGAAGTGCTGGTGGATGGTGTGCTGGTTGGCGGCACGCCGCTCACCGAGATCGCCATCGCCGTTGGCACGCGTGAGATCGTGGTTCGCAATGCGGCCGGCGTTGAGCGTCGCCAGACGATGACCGTCACCGTCGAACCGGTCACGCTCGCCATTGATTTCGGCGCACGTTGAGCACCTGACCCTGGCTGGCCCTAGTACACTGTTTGAGTGTTCGAGATTGATGAACGTCTTCTCGAGGAGCGGTTCGTGCGCGCCTCAGGGCCGGGCGGCCAGAATGTCAACAAAGTCGCGACGGCCGTCGAATTGAGATTCGACGTGGCCGGTTCGGCGCTGCCTGCCGACGTCAAAGCCCGCCTCCTTGTGCTGGCCGGTAGTCGAATCTCGTCCGACGGGCGCCTACTCATCGATAGCCGCGAGCATCGGACGCAGACGCAGAACCGCGAGGCCGCGCGCGAGCGGCTCATGGCACTCATTGCGCGGGCGTCGGTCCGTCCGCGTCCGCGTCGCGCCACCAAGCCCAAGGCGGCGTCGAAGGAAAAACGGCTGACGACCAAGAAGCGACGCGGCAGCATCAAGGCCGGGCGCGGCACGCGAGCCGATCAGGACGAGTAGATGACTTGCCGTCGCAGGCTCGCATTGATCGTGACGCTGCTGATCACGGTCGCGTGCGGGCCGCCCCCTGAGGCGACAACGCCCCCGGTGACGCCGATCGTGGCGTCGAGACCAGCGCCTGAGCCCCGGCGTGCCTCGCCCGCTGCCGTCGCCGAACGTCACGATCTCTCCGTGGATGAACGGAGGGGTGGGCATACGCTCGAGCGTCACGTCGGTCGTTCAGATGAGCAGTTGCGCGAGAGATTGAGGACCGAGCCGAATATTTCCGCGGCATCCACCTACGCGGACCGAGACACCGCAGAGCAGGTGATCGCGCGCGCCTTCAAGGCGTCGGCCGACGAGCTCGCGCGATGGCGCGAACGAACCGGCCGCCGCCCGAATCTCGTGCTCGACCGCAATGAGCCTGGGCCGATCGGTCGCTCGCTTCGTCGTGATCAGCACGCGTCAACATCCTGCGCCCGTGCCGTGGTCGTGCTTCGCTGGGATGAGCGGGTGCGCTCGTCTTACGTGCTGACCTCGTATCCGGAGTGCCGGCGATGAGCAAGACGAGGCGGATGTTGCCGGTCGATCGGTGGCCGTCGGTCGCCGCATTCTTTCGCGGCTATCTGCACCAGGACGCGGGCGACGAACATCACTCGATCGAGGCGGCATTCACGTCGTTCTGGGACGATGCGAATGCTGACGAGCGGCTGGCATTTGCGAAAGAATGGCGCGCATTGCGTTCGCGTGTTGAGGGCCGCGCGTGGCACCGCGTGGAGCCGCGCCTGGCATCGCTCGGCCTGGCCTGGATGCCGGCCGGGGGCTCAGGCTTTGCCCGCATCTCTCGCCACATCGACAGCCTCGTCCGCGGCCGTCGGTAGTGTCCGGCTTCGGCAGGACCGGGCCCCGTCCCGAGTAAGATAAACAGCATGTCCACTCTCACGGTCGAAGGTTACGGTTCGTTCGAAGTGCCAAACGGCAAGCGCCTCGTGAATGCGATTAAGCAGGAGGCCGGTGTCGATATTCTTCATGCCTGTGGCGGCAACGCGCGCTGCACGACCTGCCGAGTTGAATTCATTGACGGTGAGCCCACGGCAATGACCGTGGCAGAGAAGGAACGACTGGCGGCCCGCGGCCTGACGGGCGTCCGTTTGTCCTGCCAGATCTTGTGCGACCACGACATGACGGTGCGCGCCATCTCCCGCCTCGAGGGTTCAGGCCGACCTGACCCAGGTGGGATGCCCACCGACGACATCGCGCCGCCGGCCGTCTGGAGCTAGCACTGACGACCACGCTGCTCGGCCTCATCGCGCTCGGCACGCTGACCACGGCCGTTCTTCAGGTGCTCGTCATCGTGTCAATGCTGCGCGCCGGGAAGCGCACGCTTGCCACCGTCGACCGCATCAAGGCGATGGTGGCGCCGCTGCCAGCGCATCTGGCGTCGATTCGCAGGGACCTGGTGCAGATGCAGGACGTGTCGAGCCGGCACGCGGCAAGAGTCGGTGCGCTCTACGACGCCGTGGAACCGTTCCTTCGGCACGGGATCACAGCGCTCACTGTTGCCCGCACGGTTGCCGGGTTTGTCAGGCGGTTTCGGTTCTGAACTCTAGCTCGTCTTGTCTTCCAGATAGGTGTACCCGTCGAGTCCGTCTTCGTAGAAGCGGAGCAGACGGCCGGCCTCTTCGTAGTTGACGCTGCCACAGCGCACGGCCGTTTCCACGTCGGTACGCAGTTTAGCCACCAGGACAACGCCGTCGAACTCGACGTAGTCGAGCACTTCTCTGACCGTATCGCCCTTGATGACGGCGTCGAGACAGACGGCGTCGTTGGCGTCGAGGCTCACATGCACGGCATGCGTGTCGCCCAGCAGGTTGTGCAAGTCGCCCAGAATCTCCTGATAGGCGCCAACCAGGAACACCCCGAGGTAGTAGGGTGACCCGTCGAAGGTGTGCAGCGGCAGTGTCTTCTTGACGTCGCGTCGATCGATGAACTGATCCACCTTGCCGTCTGAGTCGCAGGTGATGTCGCCGAGCACGGCGTGGCGGGTCGGCCGCTCATTCAGCCGATGGATGGGCATGATCGGGAATAGTTGCTTGATCGCCCAGCTGTCTGGAATCGACTGGAACAAGGAGAAGTTGCAGAAGTACGTATCCGACAGGGATTCGTCGAGACTCTGCAGATCCTCCGGCACATCGTCCATGCCTTTGACGAGCTTCTGCAGCTTGACGCAGATCGACCAGTAGAGATTCTCGGCCTGTGAACGCTGCGTCAGGGGCAGGTAGCCGCCCGAGAACAGGTTCATCGCCATGTCGAGCGCCTGCTGCGCGTCGTGGTAGCTCTCGAGCGCGTTGCGGGCATTGAGGTTTTCAGACGTCTCGATGAGGTCGATGAGCGGCTGCTCCATGTCCGGCGTCGCCACCTTGGGCGTCGCATCGTCGCCAAAGTCTGAGACGCCAAGGACGTTGAACACCAGCAGGCTGTGGTGGGCCACGATGGCACGGCCGCTCTCGGAGATGATGGTCGGGTGTGCCACCTGCGCTTCGTCGCAGACAATCTGCAGGTGTGAGACGACGTCGTTGGCGTACTCCTGCAGCGTGTAGTTGACGCTCGATTCGAAGTTCGTCATTGAGCCGTCGTAATCGACGCCGAGGCCACCGCCGACGTCCATGTACTTCAGGCCTGCGCCTGCCTTTACCAGTTCGACGTAGACGCGCGCCGCTTCGTTGAGTGCGCCCTTGACGATGCGAATGTTGGGAATCTGGCTGCCCAGATGGAAGTGGAGCAACTGGAAGCAGTCCTCCATGCCGCGGGTCTTGAGCTCCTCGAGTCCCCTGAGAATCTCGCCGACCGTGAGGCCGAACTTTGAGCGGTAGCCTCCGGAAGACTGCCATCGGCCGCCGCCGCGGGCCGCCAGCTTGACGCGCATGCCGATCTTGGGGCGGACGCCGACTTTTTCGGCGTACTCGAGGATGAGATCGAGCTCGGTGTATTTCTCGACCACCGGGATGATGTTTCGGCCGATCTTCTGGGCCAGCATCGCCATCTCGATGAATTCGGCGTCCTTGAAGCCGTTGCAGATGATTGGCGTCTCGTTGGTGGCCAGTGCGGCCACGGCCATCAGTTCTGGCTTCGAGCCGGCCTCGAGGCCGAAGTTATAGGGCCGCCCGAATTCGAGCACTTCCTCGACCACCTGGCGCTGCTGGTTGACCTTGATCGGGTAGACGCAGATGTACTTGCCGCCGTAGTCATGCTGCGAAATGGCGCCCTGGAACGCCTCGGCGATGTCCTGCATCCGGTGCTGGAGGATGTCGCGAAAGCGCACCAGCGTGGGCAGGCCGATACCGCGCAGCTGCAGGTGGTCGACCAGTTGTTTCAGATCGATCGCGCGGTTCGGATCCTTGGTCGGATGAATCTTGACGTGACCTTCGTCACCGATCGAGAAGTAGCCCTTGCCCCAGCGGGAGATTTCGTAGAGCTCAGTGGCGTCGGCGGTCGTCCAGGCGTCGCCAACATCGTGCGCAGAGCGGGGCCGCGCGGTCGGTGAATTCATGCCGAACATGATAGCGACTTTTGCCGCGCGATCATGTTCGCTTTTCGCAAACTCTCTGGCCGCCCGTTACTGCGTCGTCGCTTACTTCGTTGCCGAGCGCCAGAGACCGAGATGCAGGGTCCCCATCATGCGGTAGCTGTAGCCCCACTTGCGTTGCACGAAGTGCGCCCGCGCTGACGCCTCAAACTCCACTGTCGGTGCCGGGCGAAAGGTGCGGGCGAGCCCCATCTCGAAGTACTGGCGCTGCTGGCGGTAGGTCTCGGCGTCATAGGAGAGCGAGAGGTAGTTGGGGTCGCCGTCTTCGTGCTTGAAGTCCTTGCCGCTCCAGACGATGGCGTGGCCACGCCAGTCGTTCTTTTCAACCGCGGCGCGCAGGAGCCCGCCTCTGCCTCGGACGGTCAGGGCATCGATCTGTCGATCGGGGCGGTCGTAGCTGTAGAGCCCGTAGGCCTCGAGGCTAGCCAGGCCGGAACGCGGCAGGCGCTTCCGGACCAGAAGACCTGGCCCCCAGCCGAAACTATCTGACACCGGTCCGACATCGAACTGCTGGCCGCCGTGGTGTACCACTTGGAATTGATAGAGCAGGGCGACCGGCGACTGTTCCGAAGACTGCAGTTGCCCGGTGAAGCCACCATCGAACAATTCCCGATGCTCGCTGGTGATCATCTTCTGGTAGTCGAACCACATATCCTGAGTGACGTGCTCGGTGTGGGTCTTCCACTGGACGCCCGCCTCGTAGGCCCGCTCGAACCAGCGTGTCTCGACGGCGAAGATCGGTAGCATGCCGTGCGGCGTCATGCGGTCGGGCCCGATGCCGTGTTCACGATCCGCCGTCTGCAGCGTGCCGATGATCAGGCGGTGGCGCTTGGTTCCCAGGATGAGGGCGGCCACCGGTCGCGCCAGCTCGGTCCGGTCCTCCGAGCCGTTGCGCTCGATTGCGAAGAGGCCGAGCCGCAGGGTCGCCTTGTCGCTAATTTCGAAGTCCGTATTGAAGCGCTGCCATGTACCGAGAATCGTTTCGCCGGTCCGGAACGGGCTGAAGAATTCACCGTTGTCGGCGAAGAACACCGAATCGAACGACATGGTGATCGGCGTCTGCGCCGAGGCTGAAGTGGCGAAAGCGCATGCAGCAAGCAGCGCCAGGGCAAGCGCCTTCGGGCGCGAGACATGTGCAGTCACGTCGTGAGTGGGTCTTTCTGCTCGAAGATGTAGCCGTTCGAACCGGTGCATCTTACTCTGGCGGGAAGGCCTCCGACTAGCGGATGATCAGAGCAATGAACCCACCCCTGCTGCAGATTGTGACCGTTTCGACGAGGGAACACCGGAAGGGACCCGCGATCACCGCGTGGTTCGAACAGGCGGCGCGGGCGCATGGCGGATTCGCCATTGAGGTGGTCGACCTGGCGGAAGTCAATCTGCCGATGATGAATGAGCCGGAGAATCCGCGCTTGCGTCACTACCGCCACGAACACACCAAGGCGTGGAGTCTGATCGCGACCCGTGCCGACGCGTTCGTCTTTGTCCTGCCCGAATACAATCATTCCATTCCGCCGTCGCTGGCCAACGCCCTTGACTACTTGCTGCTCGAATGGGCGTACAAGGCGGCAGCGTTTGTCAGCTATGGAGGTGTCTCTGGTGGCCTCCGCGCCGTGCAGCACACCAAACCGATGCTGACGGGACTTCGCATGATGCCGATCCCGGAAGCGGTGGTCATTCCGTTCTTCAACAAACAGATCAACGAGGCCGGTATCTTCACGCCCAACCCCGCGGAGTCGTCGGCGGCGGCGAGTATGCTGGACGAGCTTCTGAGGTGGACCATGGCGCTGCAGGCGCTGCGGGCCTGAGCCCCTATAATTGACGCGGCTGCAACTGTTCTTCTGGAGGGTGTTGACGATGAGGCGATCCATCTGTGCGGCGGTGTCGATGATGTGTCTGGCGGTCCCTTCCTGGGCTGACGTGAAGATGACGCAGAACGTCACCAGCAAGGGGATGGGCATCGGCGGTACAGCCGTGTCCACGACCTACATCAAGGGCTTGAAGATGCGCACCGACACCGTCACCGGTGATACGACGCGCACCACCATCTTCGATGTCGATGGGCAGAAGATGTTCATCTTCGACTCGAAAAAGAAGGAAGCCGACGTGTGGGACATGGCCGACTTCGCCAAGCAGGTGGGCACCACCACCGATCCGGCGGGAATGACCGCTTCGCTCAAGGCCAATGGTCAGACCAAGTCGATTAGCGGCAAGTCCGCCACCGGCTACGACATGCTGATCTCACTGCCCGCCAACCTCGGTGGTAAGGACGACGGGATGAAGATGACCGTGAACCTGACTGGCCCGGTGTGGGTCGTCAAGGGCGCGCCAGGCACCGAAGACTATCTGCGCTTCTACAAGGCTGCGGCGGAGAAGGGGTTCATCTTTACCGATCCGCGCGCTGCGAAGGCTCAGGGTGGTCAGGCCAAGGCGATGGCCGAGATGTACAAGCAGTTTGCCGCAACAGGTGGGGTCCCTTACGAGACGGAGATGAACATCAAGCTGTCAGGTGAAGGGCCGATGGCCGGCATGATGGCGCGCATGGGCAACATCAGCAGCACGTCGACTGTGCAAGCCATCGAGACGGCCTCGCTCGACGACGCACTCTTTGCGCCACCTGCCGGATACAAGGTGTCTGCGAAGAAGTAGTCGGCGAGACTCTGGAACGTCAGTAGCGCGCGACGCGGTCGTCGACCAGCGCGCTCCATGCATCAATGCCGCCGCGCAGGTTGTAGATCCGCGTGAATCCCGCTTGAAGGAAGTACTCCGCCGCCGCCTGGCTGCGGACGCCGTGGTGACACTGGAACACGAGCGGCGTCCCGTGATCCATGTGCAGTAGCGCCTTGTGGTAGGCGGCGTCGAGCAGCCGCGCACCCTCGATGACGGCGATCGCGCGTTCGTCCTGCGTACGCACGTCGACGAGTTCGAAGGCCTCGCCGCGTTCGCGCATGGCCTTCAGTTCGAGGACTGACAACTGCACGATGCGTGGCGGTTGATTCGGATTCGTCATGGTGAAGCCCGGGCCCTGCGGCCCCTCCACGTAGTCGATCACCAGTCCGGCGGCGCGTGTGGCGCTTTCGCGGTCGGCTATCAGCATCAGGCCGTCCAGTTCGAGCGTCTCATCGCCCTCCGCTGCCGTGCCGAATGAAAGATCGTGTTCGAATCGCGCGCTGATTCTGAGGCGGATTCCTGGCGTGTCTTTGGGCAGGGCCGTCAGCAACGCCGTGCGCGCTGCCGGGCTGATCGTGACGGCAAGGCGCTCAGTCATAGCCATACCGCGACCTGGTGGTTTCTTAGCGCGGCGCGTCTTGCCATCAACACGAGCGATTTTACACGGCCTCCGTCGCTACGAGATCACCCGGTCCGGCGTGAGTATTTCCCTGGCGCCTCAGGGTATTCTCTGTCATCCCGATGATCCCTTTCCGACGATCGATGCTCGCCGTGTTGGGTGCCCTGCTATCCAGCGCATGCCAGGGCTCGAGCGGCACCATGCCCAGTCTGCTGCCCTTGACCTGCGACCCCCCGAAGACGTTCGCTGATGGCAAGGAGCCAACCAGCGTGCGCCACGTCACAACCGGCGGTGACGACGACGCCGGCGACGGCTCAGAGGGGCGTCCCTTCCGATCGGTGCAGCGCGCGGTGCGAGACATCACTCCGGGGACGGCCGTCCAGATTCACGCGGGCGTCTACGACGGCGATGTGGCATTGACGGCGCTGCACGGCACTGCCGACGCGCCCATCTGGATCAGAGGCGCCGTCGGCGAAGCGCGGCCGACGATTCGCAACGGCAACCAGGGCATCTATATCACCCGCCCACGCTATCTGGTCCTCGAGCATCTCGAGATCGCTGACACTCGAGACAACGGGATCAACGTTGACGATGGTGAGTTGGTGGAGAACGCGGACGCCGCGCGCTTCATCGTCTTCAAGGATCTGGATATCCACGATACTGGCCGGCAGCCCTCCGGGATTGCGGACTGCCTGAAGATGGCAGGCGTCAACGACTTCTTCGTGATCAACAGCCGCTTCCGGCATTGCGGGCGTGGTCCCGACGGCGGTGCGGTGGGTGTCGGCGGGGTGGGGACGCATCACGGCGTGGTGAGTGGGAGCCAGTTCAGCGACGACGGCTTCGGCGGCGTGCAGTTCAAGGGCGGCGCGAGCGATATCGAAGTCATCGGCAACCGCTTTGAAAACGCTGGCGCGCGAGGCGTGAACCTTGGTGGCGCTACGGGGCGGGGCGCGTTCCGTCCGCCACTGACGGTGGAGGCGCCCAACCACGAAGCGGCGCGTATTCACGTGACCGCCAACGTGTTCGTGGGCGGCGAATCCGCAGCCGCCTTTGTCGGTTGCGTCGATTGCGACTTCACTCGAAATACTGTCGCGTTTCCGTCGCGCTGGGCACTCCGCATCCTGCAGGAAACGGTCGCGATATCGCAGTACATGTTTGCGCCAGCGTCCAACGGCGTGATCATCGGGAACGCCTTCCATTTCCGTCGGTCCGACTTGAATGCTGGTGAAGACATCAATGTCGGCGCCAACACGGAGTCCGCGAGCTTCACCCTCGACAAGAACGCCTGGTACGCGGTTGATGCGCCGGATCGATCGCAGCCGGTGTTACCGGCGTTTCACGGGGCGACCATCGAACAGGTGACGGGTGCCAAGCCGGTGTTCGTCAATGAAAGTGGCGGCGACTATCGTGTGCCACTGACGGGCGAGACATTCCCGCCGGGTGCGCCCCAATCCTGTGCGGCGCCCATGTAGCTCAGCGATTGACAGGGACCGAACATGACGCTCGATGATCTTCGGAAGCATCTGCAGTGGGCGATCCAGCTCGAACACAGCACAATCCCGCCGTATCTGTGCGCGTTGTACTCGATCAAGCCGGGCACCAATCGTGAGGCGATGGCCAACCTCGCGTCGGTGTTCATCGAAGAGATGCTGCACATGACCCTTGCCGCCAACGTCCTCAACGCGGTGGGTGGCCATCCCGTGCTTGACGCGCCCGATTTCGTCCCGAGTTATCCGGCGTTCCTTCCCCACAGCGCCAACCGCTTTCTGGTAGCGCTTGCGCCGTTCTCTCCGGCCGCCGTTGAGACGTTTCTGAAGATTGAAAAGCCGGAGGATCTGGGTGCGCCGGCGGAAGCCGACCGCTTCGACACCATCGGCCAGTTCTATCGCGCTATTGAGGAGGGGCTGAAGACGCTCTGCGCGACTCTCGGGGAGCAGGCGGTCTTCACCGGCGATCCAGCCAGACAGATCACGCCAGCGTCGCTCGATTACCACGGGAGCGGCCGGGTGATTCCCGTCTACGACCTGGCGTCGGCGCTCGCCGCGATTGACGAGATCGAGGATCAGGGTGAGGGACTCCGGCACGACGAGGTCTGGGATGGTGATCGGGACATGTTCCATCCCGAGCGCGACGAAGTGGCGCACTACTTTCGGTTTGTCGAGATCGCCGAGGGCCGGTTGTTTCAGCGCGGAGACACACCATCGTCGGGCCCCAGCGGCCCGACGATGGCCGTCGACTGGAGTGCGGTCTATCCGATGCGCGAAAATCCGCGCGTGGCCGGGTGTGCGGTCGGCAGCCCCGTGCGCGCACAGATGGAGGCGTTCAATCAGCTCTACTCGGATCTGCTTCGCGACCTACACCGCGCGTTCAATGGTGAGCCGAACACACTGGGGGCCACCCTGGGCGGCATGTGGGCGCTGAAGGAGGTGGCTCAGGCGCTCATGCAGATGCCGAGTGGCGACGGCTCCAGCCATGCGGGGCCATCGTTCGAGTATGCGGCTCCCTCAGGCGGTGCCGTGGCTCACGCGGCTCCACGGATCGCCGTGCAGGCCAATGGGCCCTATATCGTTGAACGTGTGCCGACGCTGACGCGAAAGTCGATCGTCTATTCCGAACTGCACGAGCCCATGACGTGGCGGAAGGACGCCGTGCTGAAGGCCGGTGAGGCGTATCGGCTGTGCCGCTGTGGTCAGTCGTCGAACAAGCCGTTTTGTGACAACACACACGAGCGAATCGGGTTCGATGGGACCGAAACAGCGTCAACCGAGCCGACCGTCGAGCGTGAGCGGCGCTTCCCGGCCAAGCACATCACCATGACCGACGACCACTCGCTCTGCACGCACGCCGGGTTCTGCGGCAACCGCGTCGAGAAGGTCTGGGACATGATTCGGCATACCGAAGACACCCGTGTTCGCTTTTCGTTGATGCAGATGGTCGAACGGTGCCCCTCGGGTACGCTGCGTTACTCGGTCCCCGATGGCCCGGTTGAGCCCGATCTGCCTGAGGGCATTGCCGTCACCAAGGACGGCCCCTATTGGGTCACCGGCGACATTCCCGTAACGATGGCGGATGGACGGACACTCGAAGTGCGCAATCGAGTGACGCTCTGTCGCTGCGGACAGTCGCAGAACAAGCCGCTCTGCGATGGCTCGCACACGGCGATCAAATTCCGGGAGGGCTAGCTGGTCTAGACGGGCGGCGATGGCTGTTCGCTAGTGCACAGTCCCGGAGACGAAGCCAGCCTACGCTTAGACGTGAGCACACTGATGAAGCATTCCCTCCACCACCGAACCATGACGCTGGCGTCGATCGTCCTGCTGCTGTTGATCTCGGCAGGTTGTGCCGCGCTCTCCGTGCATCAGATTCTTGCCGACCCTTCTCGCTACAGGAACCGCGACGTGCGGGTATCTGGTGCTGTCGAGGAGAGCTTCTCTCTGGCTGACCGCGGGATCTATCGCATCGGCGACCGCTCAGGCCAGTTGTGGGTGGTCTCCGATCGCGGCGTGCCCAGACGCGGCGCCCGTGTCACCGTCCGTGGCACGATTCGGGAGGGGTTCAACCTGGGTGGGTTTGGCGATCGCCTCAGGTTGCCGGCCGGCATCGAGTCGGGCTTGGTGATGGTGGAGTCGTCGCACAAAGCGAGTCGCTGACCCGTTCAGGCCGAAGTGGTCCTCTCGCCGCCGCCGACCGCAGCGTCAGGCGCGTGGGTGGGGATGACCCCGCCAAAGAAAACGGCGGTAGGCGCGTGCTGATTTCGTCATAAAGTATCGAAACTCAACCGTTCGCTTTGAGCGACGGGGCATAAGGAGTATTCGATGGCACGCTGGGGCAGAATCGGGTTGTGGGCACTGTTGGGTGTGGTGATTGTGCTGGCCGTCGCCATCACGGCGACCATCGGCTGGCGACCCTTTATTGGTCCGGCCGCCCGGCCGCTGACCGATCGAACCTTCCAAAGCACGCCCGAGCGCCTCGCGCGCGGCCGCTACATGTTCAATCACGCCAACGGGTGCGTGGCCTGCCACTCGGAGTGGGACCGGACGCTCGACGGCCATCCCGCCAAGGCTGGCGGTGAGGGCGCCGGAAAGACGTGGGCGGCTGAAGGGCTGCCGTGGCTGACGGTCCCCAACATCACGCCGGACAAGGAGACGGGCGCCGGAACGTGGACCGACGACATGTTGGCCCGGGCTATTCGCGAAGGCATCGGGCACGATGGCCGCACGCTCTTCCCAGTGATGCCCTACCTGCGGTTTGCGACCATGCCAGATGAGGATCTGGCCTCGGTCATCGTCTACCTCCGCTCGCTGCCGCCTGTTCGCAACCCGCTGCCACCGACCGTCATTCCGTTTCCGCCGGGTCCCCTCATCAACAACGTGCCGCAGCCGATTCTTGCTCCCGTCCCTGAGCCCGACATGTCTACGCCTGAAAAGCGGGGCGCTCATCTCGTGCGCATGGCGGTCTGCGAGGACTGTCACACGCCGAGTGACGCCCAGGGGATGCCGCTTCCAGGGCTGGACTTTGCCGGTGGATTTGCGCTGCCCGATTCGGTGGCGGGCCACACCGTCACCAGTTCGAATATCACGCAAGACGCATCCGGCATTCCCTACTACGACGAAGCACTGTTCCTGCAGGTGATGCGCACGGGCAAAGTCATCGCACGTGACCTCGACGACATGATGCCGTGGGCAACATACCGCGGCATGACTGACGACGATCTCAAAGCCATCTACGCCTATCTGAAGACCGTGAAACCGGTGAAGCACACGGTGGACAACAGCCTGCCGCCGACGGCGTGTCCGGTGTGCAAGGGCACGCATGGCGGGGGCGATCGGAATCCCGCGGCTGCGCACTGATGTTTGAGGTGTCAAAACACGCCCAAACGAGCGTTTTCGTCACAATTACGTAGGATGTTTTCGTCGACCTGAGGTCTCACCGCGCCGGGCACCAAGAATAGGCTAGGTTTCACTCGTCAATCTGTGGGCGGGTCTTTTACAATGTCGGATTGATGCGTCCAACAAACGTCGCAAACCCTGACTACTACCATCGCGTCGTCGATTGTCAGTGGGCCTGTCCGGCTCACACGAATGTTCCCGAATATATTCGGCTCATTGCGCAAGGCGATTTCACCCAGGCGTACCTCGTCAACCGCGAGTCGAACGTCTTTCCGGGCATCCTTGGCAGAACCTGCGATCGACCGTGCGAGCCGGCCTGCCGCCGGACGCGCGTCGACGAAAAGCCGGTTGCCATCTGCCGCTTGAAGCGCGTCGCCGCTGATCATCGCGACGAAGTCAAACATCTCCTTCCCAAAGCCCCCGACAAGAAGAACGGCAAGAAGGTCGCCCTGATTGGCGCCGGCCCGGCATCGCTGACCGTGGCCAACGATCTCATGCCGCTCGGCTACGAGGTGACGATCTTCGAGAAGCTGTCGCAGCCAGGCGGGTTGATGCGGATCAACATCCCCTCCTTCCGACTGCCCGAGAAGGTGCTCGACGAAGAGATCGGCTACATCACCGACATGGGTGTGGATGTCCGCTACAACACGCCCGTCAATAGCCTCAAGACATTGCTCGACACCGGCGGCTACGACGCCGTGTTCATCGGCAGCGGCGCGCCGAAGGGCAAAGAGCTCGAGATTCCAGGCCGCCGCGACAGCGATCAGGTGTTCATCGGTATCGAGTGGCTCGAGTCGATTCACTTCGGCCACATCGACTCGGTGGGCAAGCGCGTGCTGATCATCGGCGTCGGCAACACGGCCATGGATTGCTGCCGCTCGGCCAAGCGCCTCGGCGCGACCGACGTGAAGGTGATCGCCCGCAAGACGCGCAAGTACTTCAAGGCCTCTCCCTGGGAACTGGAGGACGCCGAAGAGGAACAGGTCGACATCGTCGAGAACCGCCAGCCGATTCGCTTTGTCATTGAAAACGGCAAGCTGACCGGCATGGAATTCGAGATGTTCGAGTCGCACGAGGTCAACGGCAAGCTCGAGCAGAAGATCATCGGCACCGAGATCATGCCGTGCGACACAGTGATCCTGGCGATTGGGCAGGACAACGCCTTTCCCTTCATCGAGCGGAACATCGGGCTCGAGTTCGGCAAGTGGGACATGCCGGTGGTGGACAAGGCGACGTTCATGTCGACCCGGCCGGGCGTGTTCTTCGGCGGTGACGCGGCCTTCGGCCCGCAGAACATCATCTGGGCGGTGGAGCAGGGCCACCAGGCGGCCATCTCCGTTCACAAGTTCTGTCAGGGCGAGTCGGTCGCCGAACGGCCGGAGCCTGGGATGACGCTCCTCAGCACCCGCATGGGGCTGCATCAGTGGGCGTACAGCAACAACTACGACCCGGTGAAACGCCAGAAGATGATCCACGTCGATCTGGTGGCGCGCTTCAAGACGATGAATACCGAGGTGGAGATCGGGTTCACGCCGGAACAGACGGCGCACGAAGTGCAGCGTTGTCTGAACTGCGACGTGCAAACGCACTTCACCGATTCGTTGTGCATCGAGTGCGACGCCTGCATCGACATCTGTCCGGTGGACTGCTTGACGATGACACCGGATGCAGAGGAGGCCGAGGTGCGGCTCCATCTGACGGCGCCGGCGACCAACCTGGAGCAGCCACTGTTTGTGTCCGGGCCGCTCAAGCAGACCGGTCGCCTGATGATCAAGGACGAGAACGTCTGCGTCCACTGCGGCCTGTGCGCCGAACGCTGTCCGACCTACGCGTGGGACATGAAGAAGTTCGCCGTGCAGATTCCGCTGGCCGGACACCCCGCGGTCGGCCAACCGACCGGCGTCAAGTAAATCGTCGAGGAACGGAATGACTCGTATCAACGACTTCGCTTTCAAGATCGCCACGCCCAATGGCACGGGCTCATCGTCGGCCAACGGCCTGCTCATGCAGGCAATTTTCCGGATGGGCGTGCCGGTCACGGGTAAGAACGTGTTCCCGTCCAACATTCAGGGACTGCCCACCTGGTATGAAATCCGGGTGAGCAAGGACGGGTACACCGCCCGCACGCAGCAGTTCGACCTGATGCTGGCGCTCAACGCGCAGACGTATCAGAAGGACGTCGCGGAGGTACGGACCAATGGCTGGCTTCTGTACGACTCGACCTGGCCGCTCGAGGGCAGCGTCGCTCGTGCCGATGTCACCTATCTCGGCGTGCCGTTGTCCGAGATGGTCAACGGTGCCTTCAAGGGGGTGCGCGAACGCATCCTGATGAAGAACATCGCGTATGTCGGCGCGCTCGCGGCGCTGCTCGAGATCGACACCGACGTCATTCGGACGCTGCTGAAGGAGAAGTTCGGCAGGAAGCCCGCGCTCATGGATTCCAACCAGAAGGCGGTCGATCTCGGCTACGAGTACGCCAAGACGCACCTTGGTGCGCCGCTGCCGATTCATCTGGCGCCGCTCGACCTGACCAAGGACGCAATTCTCATCGATGGCAATACGTCGTCTGGACTGGGCTGCGTATATGCCGGCGCGACGGTGGGCGCGTGGTATCCGATTACGCCGTCCACGTCCCTGATGGAAGGCTTCAAAGGCTTTTGCGATAAGTTCCGCAAGACCGAGGATGGCAAGAAGAAGTTCGCGATCCTTCAGGCCGAGGACGAACTGGCCGCGATCGGCATGGTGATCGGGGCGAGCTGGGCGGGCGCACGTGCGTTCACGCCGACCTCTGGCCCCGGCATTTCGCTGATGGGCGAGTTTGTCGGTCTCGCGTACTACGCGGAAATTCCGGCGGTGATCTTTGACGTGCAGCGCACCGGGCCGTCCACGGGCATGCCGACACGCACGCAGCAGGGCGACCTGATGCTGTGCGCCTACGCGTCGCACGGCGACACGCGTCACATTTGTCTGTATCCGTCAGACCCGCGTGAGGCGTTCGAGTTCGCGGTCACGGCGTTCGATCTCGCCGAGCGCTTCCAGACGCCGGTGTTCGTGTTGAGCGATCTCGACATCGGCATGAATGACTGGATGGTTCCGAAGCTCGAGTGGGACGACAGCTATCGTCCCGATCGTGGCAAGGTGCTGTCGGCAGCAGAGCTCGAACAGGCCAAGCAGTTCTATCGCTACCTGGACGTCGACGGCGACGGCATTCCGTATCGGACACTGCCAGGCGTGCACCCGAAGGGCGCCTTCTTCACGCGCGGTTCGGGTCACAACAAGCTCGGTGGCTACACCGAAGACGATGTCGAGTACGCAGATGTGATGGAGCGCATCTCGCGCAAGACCCAGAACGCCGCGCAGGCCGTGCCCGCACCATTTGTGCGCAAGGGCAGCAAGGCAACCACGCTTGGCTTGCTCACCGTGGGCGGCTGCCATGGCGCGTGCATGGAGGCGCTGGACTTGCTGGCCAAGGACGGCATTGCACTGGATTACATGCGCGTGCGTGGCTTCCCGTTTGGCGATGAGGTGAAGAAGTTCCTTGATGCCCACGAGACGGTCTTTGTGGTCGAGCAGAACCGAGACGGTCAGCTCCGAAGCCTGCTGACACTCGAGACCGGCGTGCCGCCGGCAAAGCTGTCGTCGGTACGCTACTGGGGCGGATTCCCGATGAGCGCCCAGCACGTGATTGCCGGCGTCAAAGCCAAGATTGAGGTGGCAGCATGACCTACATCGCAAAACCCAAAGTCCACGCGCCGACGCTCACCAAGAACGAGATCGGTCTGACCCGTCGAGACTACGAAGGCACCGTCAGCACGCTGTGCGCCGGCTGTGGCCACGACTCGATTACTGCGGCCATCATTCAGGCGTTCTGGGAGCTGTCGATTCCGCCGTACAAGGTGGCAAAGCTGTCGGGCATCGGCTGTTCTTCGAAGACGCCGACGTACTTCCTGAGGGAAGCGCACGGCTTCAACAGTGTGCACGGGCGCATGCCGGCGCTCATGTCTGGAGCCAATGCCGCCAACGGCGACATCACCTACATCGGCGTGTCGGGCGATGGGGACTCGTTGTCGATTGGCTTCGGCCAGTTTGGGCACGCCATTCGGCGCAACGTCAACGCGCTGTATGTGCTGGAGAACAACGGCGTCTATGGTCTGACCAAGGGCCAGTTCTCTGCGGCCGCCGACAAAGGCTCGACCAGCAAGAAGGGCGAAGCGAACACCATGGAGCCAATCGACGGCTGTCTGATGGCGCTGACGCTTGGCGCAACGTTCGTGGCCCGCAGTTTCTCTGGCGACAAAGCGCAGCTGGTGCCGATTCTCAAGGCAGGGCTTGCGCACAAGGGGCTGGCGTTTGTTGACGTCATCTCGCCGTGTGTCACCTTCAACGATCATGAGGGGTCGACCAAGAGCTACGCGTACACGCGCGAGCACAACGTCGAGATCGTGCACGCGGACTTCGTGCCGCCAGCCGAGGAGATTACGGCCGACTACGCATCAGGCACCTTGCAGAACGTGATGATGCACGACGGCTCGTGGGTGCGCCTGCGCAAGTTCGCCCAGGAGTACGACGCGACCAATCGAGACACGGCCTACGCCTACATCCGCGCGCGCCAGCGCGAGGGTGAAGTGCTCACCGGGCTGCTCTACATCTCCCCGGATTCTCAGGACATGCACACGCAGATGGGCACGGTAGAAACGCCGCTGGTGCAGTTGCCTTACGAGAGTCTGTGTCCGGGCAATGCGGAGTTGCAGAAGCTGCAGGCGAAGTTCAGATAGACGCTAGAAACGCGACATTACTGCCACCAAGAATGTCGGTCATCCGACCTTTTTGGTGGGTTGTTTTCCACGCACGCCAGATCGACACTAGGTACCTCACAAGGGACGGAGGTGTCTATGACTGATGCGATGGTGAACCCGCCCGACGATGAGTTCGTTCGACGTCTGCAGGAAGAGCAGTCTGAGGCCAGAGACCTTAGCGGCCAGATCGACCCGCACTCCGCGGACCTCGAGATGAAGGACGAGCCAGACACCACGCCAGAGAATACGTAGCCCGCGCGGTAGGGCCGCAGCCACGATCCGCGCTGAGAGAGGGTCTGGGGGGGGGCACCCTTGGCACCAAGGGAAGCCCCGGCCCTTGGCTATGCGGTCTTGGACTCGAGCTGCTGGCGAAGGTCCGTGAGGACCGCTTCGATCATTTTCTTCGCGTCGCCAAACAGCATGTCGCAGTTCGGCTTGTAGAAGAGCGGGTTCTCGACGCCCGCGTAGCCGCTCGCCATGCCGCGCTTGAGGACGATGCAGCGCTTCGCCTTCCAGACCTCGAGAATCGGCATGCCGTAGATCGGACTCGACGGATCTTCGAGCGCGCCCGGGTTCACGATGTCGTTGGCGCCGATGACGATGGTCAGGTCTGTTTGCGGCAGGTCGTGATTGATCTCTTCCATCTCGAGCACGATGTCGTACGGCACCTTGGCCTCGGCAAGCAGTACGTTCATGTGGCCAGGGAGACGGCCTGCGACAGGATGAATCGCAAAGCGGACGTTGGCGCCGCGGTCGCGCAGCAGTTTGGTCAGTTCGTAAAGTGGATACTGCGCCTGCGCCACCGCCATCCCGTAGCCGGGCACAATGACGACGCTCTTGGCCTCGCGAAGCAACTCTGCGGTCTCGTGAGCCGTGATGCTGGTGACCTCGCCCTCGATCGCCTGCGCTGCCCCGGTGGCCACCGGTGTGGCGCCGAAGCCGCCGAAGATCACATTGACGATGGAGCGATTCATCGCCTTGCACATGATGTAGCTGAGGATGGCGCCGCTCGAGCCGACCAGCGCGCCGGTGATGATGAGCAGGTCATTTTCGAGCATGAAGCCAGCCGACGCGGCGGCCCACCCCGAGTAGCTGTTCAGCATCGAGACGACGACCGGCATGTCCGCGCCGCCAATCGCCATGACCAAGTGCACGCCGAGCACCGAGGCGATGAGCGTGACCACCAGCAGCGGCAGCACGTTGGCGTCGCCTTCCGCGCGCATGAACATCACGCCCAGCACGACGCACGCTGCGACGGCGGCCAGGTTGAGCGCGTGCCGGCCCGGCAGCAGCAGCGGCTTGCCGCCCAGGACGCCCTGCAGTTTGCCAAATGCGATGATCGATCCTGTGAAGGTGATAGCGCCGACAAACACACCGGCCAGCGTCTCGACGCCGTGAATCGTCGCTTCGACACCGCTGAGCGGCGGCGGATTGAGCGTGCTCGCAAAGCCGACCAGGACCGCCGCCAAGCCGACGAAGCTGTGGAGGATGGCGACCAGCTGCGGCATTGACGTCATCTCGACGCGTGCCGCGAGGATGGCGCCAATGCCACCGCCGACGACCAGCGCGGCGATGAGTACGCCGTTGCCGAGAACGCCAGGCGCGGTCATCGTCGCCAACACGGCGATGACCATGCCAACAATGCCGAGCAGGTTGCCGCGGCGGGCGGTCTTTTGTGCGGAAAGTCCGGCGAGGCTCAGGATGAAGAGCACGCCGGCGACGAGGTAGGCGACAACAACGAGTGATTGCGGCATGGGCTACGCGAAGTCTCGAGAATAGAGCTGGCCACGACAGCAGAAGGACAAGTCACAGAGGCACAGAGGTACAGAGGCCTCGTTCAGGATGTTCATCGCGAGAACATCCGCAGCATGCGCTGGGTGACCATGAAGCCGCCGGTGATGTTGATCATCGAAAGCAGAATGCTGATGCCGCCGAGCACAGTTGCCGGCGCCGAAAGCGGACCGCTCACCTGCAGCATGCCACCGACGATGATGATGCCGCTCACCGCGTTGGTGACGCTCATCAGTGGAGTGTGCAGGGCAGGCGTCACGTTCCACACCACCTGCCAGCCGACCACGCACGCCAGCACGAACACCGTGAGGTGCGAGAGAAAGGGCAGTGGCGCAGTGAGGCCGAGTCCGAGTGCGACGAGTGTGAGCGCAAGCGGACCCAGCGCCTGAAGCGCCGGCGATGTCTCCTTCGTCGCTGCCGCGCCATGGCCACTGACCGCAGGTAGAGATGCCGGCCGCGCGGCTGGCGCTGGCGGCAGCGGTGGCGCCTCGCGCTTGGGCGGCGGCCACATCAATGTGCCGTTGAGCACCACCAGCGCGCCCCGCACGACCTCGTCGTTGACGTCGACCTGGAAGTGGCTCGCACCGCCCATGTCAGCGAGGAGTGCCGTGAGGTTGTTGCCGTAGAGGAAGCTGGCGGTTGGCGCCAGACGGCTTGGCATGTCCTGATAGCCGATGATGTTGACGCCGTAGCGTTCAACCACGGTGCCCGGCTCGGTGAGCTCGCAGTTGCCGCCGTTTTCGGCAGCCAGATCGACGATGACCGACCCCTTGCGCATGGTCTTCACCATCGCCTCGGTGATGAGCACCGGTGCGGGACGGTTCGGAATCAATGCGGTCGTGATGATGATGTCGACTTCTTTGGCCTGAGCCGCGAACATCTTCATCTCGGCCTCGATGAAGGCCGGGCTCATTTCCTTGGCGTAACCGCCGCCGCCCTCGCCCTCTTCCTCGACCTGGAGTTCGATGAACTCCGCGCCCATGCTCTTCACCTGTTCTTTCACGGTGGGGCGGGTGTCGAAGGCACGCACGACGGCGCCGAGTCCGTTGGCCGCGCCGATGGCGGAGAGGCCAGCCACGCCGGCACCAATCACCAGTACCTTGGCGGGCGGTACCCGTCCGGCGGCAGTCATCTGACCGGTGAAGAAGCGGCCGTAGAAGCTGGCGGCCTCAATGACGGCGCGATAGCCGGCGATGTTGGCCATCGACGACAACGCATCCATCTTCTGTGCGCGGGTGATGCGGGGAATCTGATCGACGGCGAGCGCGGTCGCCTTGCGCGCCACGAGCCGTTCGAGCAGCTCGGGATGCTTGCCCGGCCACAAGAAGGAGATCAGCGTGCCGCCTTCCGGCAACAGATCCACCTCGTGGATACCCAACGTCGGGTGGGGCGCTGGCGGGTGCACCTTTAAGACGATGTCGGCGCCTGACCAAAGAGCCCTGGTGTCGGCAACGATTGTTGCGCCACTGGCCGTGTAGTCTTCGTCCGGAAACGAGGCGGCCGCGCCCGCCTGCGATTCGACTAATACCTTGAAGCCGACCTTGGTCAGCCGAGACACATTTTCTGGGGTTGCTGCGACGCGCCGTTCACCACTGCGAGTCTCGCGCGGGATCGCGAGAGTGATGGGAATTGGGCGCGCTGTTACCACGTCCGTCATGGCCATGAAGTCTATCGTACCGACTCCGTGTTTTTCGACACTTTAGCGCGGGGGCGGGTTATCGCGAGGCTGGAATGAGAGCAATCCGTCGGCGTGCGTGGAGAGCGAGGCGCCGAACCACGAGGCGATGGTCGGCGCAATTTGCGTCATACGCACGATGCCGAGATTGCCACCAGCACCGACCATGGGGCCGTTCATGATCAAAGACGCGTGCATGGCGGCACGCGTCGGCGCATAGCCGTGCTCGCCTCTGGCGCCGACCGGTTTGGTGAGCACGTCCGTGGCGGCGCTGGTTGAAAACCCAGGCTTCATGGCAATACCGAAGGCGGCGCGCGGGTCTGCGCCCATCTTCTGAAGGTCCGCCTGCTCCCAGATCGTGTCGATCCCATTGAGCGGATCCCGCGCGAGGCCTTTCACAATATTGCCAACACGGTCACGAAGCCCGGCATCGTCAGGCCGGTGCAGCATGACGAATCCAGAGCCGCCAGAGGGCTGAAAATAGGCGTCCCACCTGCGGACCTTGCCGTAGTCGTCCTCTTCGAGAAGGCCGGCGTTCTTCAACGCAACATTGGGACGCAGTTCCTGCTCGGTGCTCTCGAATCCGTGATCGGAGACCACGACGATGTTGGTGCGAGCGAGAAGACCGGTGGCGGTGATCGTGTCCACCATCAGCTTCACCTGCGCGTCGGCGGTCTCAATGGCGGTCAGTGTCTCGGGCGCTGCCGCCCCGAAGGTGTGTTCCCGGTCGTCCACGTCAACCAGGTGCACGAGCAGCAAGTGCGGCCGGTACTGTCTGAACACCGCCGCGGCCAGTGCCATTTCGTCGGCGTCGGCCATGGGCCACTGCAGCCTCTGGCCGCCTGCCTCGAGGGTGTCGAGCAGGCCATGCGGGCGCGTCAGCGCGCGCAGCAGGTTCAGCCAGATCGGGTGATCGTAGACGCCGCCGAACTCGGGAATCAGGTAATCAATGTCGGCCCCCACGGTGACCGGCCAGTTCACGGCGCCCGTACTGAGGCCGCGCTTCTTCACCGCCGAATGGAGCGTCTCCACTTTGACATCGCGTGCATACCAGTACCAGCTGCCGCCCGAGGTGTCCTCCACATCGAAGATGCGGTTGTTGTAGATGCCATGGTCGGATGGGCTGACGCCGGTGAGCAGGGTCGTGTGCGACGGGTAGGTAACTGACGGCGTGACACCGATCACGCCGTCGGCCCAGGCGCCGCTCTGCGCCAGGCGTCGCAGCGTTGGGACCTGTGCCGGCCCTGGGGTAGTGTACGCGGCGGGGCTGAGTCCATCGATCGAGATGACGACCACGTAGGGCTCGGTGTCAGGCGATGCGGGTCTGCCACACGCCGTGACGATCCCCACGAGGCCAGTGATCACGGCGAGGCGCCACATTCGCATCTGGGGATTGTCGCAGGTCCGCCGACTGTCTGGCAGGGCCGTAACCCGGCGGCGAACGTTCTGTCTAAGAGTAGGGATCACGGACGGCGTGCAGGCGCCGGTCTATTCAGCGAAGGAGAGCACGATGGGGCGACGATTTGCAATGGTGGTGGCAGCGGTCTTGGTGGTGGTCTTCGGTTCGGTGGGGCTGGGGGCGCAACGTGGTCGTGATTGGGTATTGCTTGGCGAGCGGACGGTGACCGACCGCGCTGACCACGATACGTTGGTCGTGACCGCTGCGCGGGGCACGTTCACCGGCGTGAAGTTCGAGGTGGCGCGTCATGCGGTGGACTTTCACCGTGTCGTCATCCACTTTGGCAACGGCGCCGATCAGAAGGTCGAGATGCGGGACACGATTCGCGCCGGCGGCGAAACCCGGAACATCGACATCGATGGTGCGAATCGCGTGATCCGATCGATCGAGTTCTGGTACGACGCCAACACCATCGGGCGTGGTGGACGTGCGGTGGTGCGAGTCCTCGGGCATCGCTAGGCTCACACGTCAGATTTCAGTGTGAGTGCATGGGGCGGGCGGCTACTTCTTGTTCATCGTCATCGGGAAGGTGGTCACGCCCGCCGAGAATCCATCCACTTGCTGCTCGTAGGTCAAGGTGCCCGTCACCACGTCGCCGTTCAGCGCACCCCTGAAGGTGTAAATCACCCTGGTATTGGGGAAGTTGGGAAGAGTCGGATTGTGGAAGAACGCGATGCTGGTCGTGGTGCCGGTCACGGTTGGATCACTGTTGGTCCAGCCGAAGTCCGGATAGCTCTGGAGCGGGCCTCCACACGTGGTGGAAAGATCGCGCCCCGTGCCGAAGTACCTCGCCTGCCCTCTGACCGAACCGTCGTCTGCGACCTCGAGATGAAGTTCCAGCGAGGTGTCCAGGCGGGTCGTGGTGGTGCAGGTCCGGTAGTTGTAGGTGACGTCTCCCACGACCGGTCCGGTGTAGACATCCGGGCCACCCAGGATCGTCTTCTGGGCGACGACGAGGCCGCCCACAGCGGCACCGCCGATGACGCCGGCGGTCACGATCGGGAATCCGCCGCCAAGGCCGCCGGCACCGGCCGATGATCCGCTTCCGGTTCCACCTGCGCCTCCCGCCGCTCCTGCGGTCGCTTGCGCTGCGGTGAGCACGTTGGTTTGCGCGATCGTGGCAACGGCGGTCTGCCCCTGAAACGCCGCCGACACACCGATCTGTAGAGCGCCGGTTCCCGTCGGCGTCAGTCCGGTCACCACTGCGCGGCCGGCGACGTTGGTCGTCACCGTCAGCGTGCGCGTGCCGTTGAATGTCGCCCGCCCGCCCTGGATGGCAAATCGGACCACGGCTCCAGCGACCGGCTGGTTGTTGCGGTCGCGGACTTCCACGACCGGCGCGACGGCGGTCTTCTGCTGGATGATGTTGACCGCGTCTTCGCCGTCGACGACGACGATCGTGAGACCAGTGGCTTGGGCGTTTTGGGCGGCCCGCGCCGTGAGCCTTGTCCGCAGCGTGACTGTCTTCCCGCCGTTCACCGTCACAATCCGGCTGTTGTCCAAGTGCCCGCTGATCGAGAGACGGACACGATGATCGCCGCTGGCGAGCGAGGCCAGCACCAACGGCGTTTGGCCCACGAGTTGCCCGTCCACATAGACCGATGCACCGGCCGGATCAGATTCGACCGCGAGCGAGCCGACCGCGTCGGCGGCGAACCCGAGGCGCGGCGGTCCACCGGCGAGGGCGAGGAGGACTGCCAGCCCGAGCACGATGCCAACGCTGGGGAACCGACGGCGCATTGCCACCTCCAACGGGAAGGAATCGAGGTTTCTTGTGCCGGGTGTGAGGGCCAAGTTGGTGGAAGTATAGCGATGAGCGTCGCACGAACACGATGAATCCTGGTGACGGGCTCGTTGTCGGCCGAACGGTCTTGTGACCAAGCACAGGACCAATCCCGGAACCGGATCACAGGCGGCCCCTGTGATGGGCCGCGGCGGTCCAGTGTAGGATGGCCCGGCATTGTTTGCTCCACAGGAAGGGAATTCTGACCATGACGACCTCCACCGGAACATCACTCTACGAGCGGCTCGGCGGATACGACGGCCTCGCAGCGGCTGTTGACGAGTTGATCCCAAGGCTCCAGGCTGATCCGCAGATTGGCGCGTACTGGAAGGGACACAACACGCACACAAAGAAACGCGGTCGCCAGATGGTGCTCGACTTTTTGGTGGAGGCACTCGGCGGGCCAGCTGCCTATTACGGTGCGGATATGAAGACGGCTCACCACGGGCTAGGCATCTCCGAGCGCGACTGGGCGGTGTTTGAACAGCATGTCCTCGCGGTTCTGGATAAGTTCGGCATCCAGGGTCAGGACAGAGCGGAGTTCTTGGGTGCCGCCGGCAGTCTGAAGGGTGACGTCGTCCAGGGCCACTGACGGAGCGGGCGCGCCAGCTTCGGCGGATTCGACGGCTCGGTGCAGCGGAACCGGGGCGCGGTGACCTTTCCCGTTATCTTGCAGTGAGCCCGGAGGCTGTGCTGCGGGTGGATCCAGCGGTGGCGTTGTTACCCGGCGCTTCGCGATCGATCGGCCTGAGCGCACCCTATGTCTCGCGCTCTTGGGCTCGCCCGCCACCTTGCCACTACCCCGCCACGGCTCATACCATCCGCCCATGCGCGCAACCATCATCACCTTCGCCGCGGCGATGGCGCTCGCCGCATGCAGCAGACCGGCGCCCGAGAAACCCGCGACGCCGGAAGTGCCGCCGCCGGCGGTCCAATCTCCATCGCTGATCCCAGGCGTCGGCAACCACCATCACGCGATCGCGACGGCGAGTCCGGAGGCGCAGCGCTACTTCGACCAGGGGTTCGATCTGGTCTTCGGCTTCAACCACGAAGAGGCGGCTCGATCGTTCAGGCGCGCCGCCGAATTGGATCCGAAGGCGCCCATGCCTCTCTGGGGTCGCAACGGCCGGTCGTTGTTTGGTCTGCACGAAAGCCTGGTCAAACAGGGAAAGGGCAGCGATGCCGAGTGGGTGAAGCGCGCCTTCGACGAGGCCTGGAAGAGCGCCGAGGTGGCGCTGACGCTCGAAGCGCTATAGCCTCGTTTTCCCGCGCCAGGCAGTCGAAACAGGATCAGGGTCCATCTCTGCGACGGCCGGTCAAAGGAATGTATGATTCCGGTCCGACGTGCGCTGGGCTACGCCGATCGAAAAGGACACGAGCGGCAAGGAAGTTGGCGGACGAATTGACATTGCTTCGCCGCCCGCGTCATAACCTCAGGGCATGCCGGCGTCCGGCCGTCATGCGCAGGTAAGGGCTGAGCACATGAGACTATTTCCGAATCGCGTTCCGCTCGTGACCGTCGTCCTGATTTCGTTCTCGTGCGTGGTCTGGGCGCAGGCGCCCGCGTCGGACGGCGGGCAGGCGAAGAAGCCAAGCCAGCAGTCCGCTGCTCGCAAAGGGCCCGGACCGCGGCTGAACGGTCACCCGGATTTTTCGGGAGCATGGAGTTTTGCAACGGCGACGCCGCTGCAACGGCCCAAGGCATTCGCCGGCAAGGCTGAGCTCACCGACCAGGAGGCGGCAGCGTTTGTCAAGAGTCTGGCGTCGGGCGGGTGTCGCATCCTGAACTGTGACGGCTCGGACGCCGCCAAAGTCGCAACCGCCTACGACGACTTCTGGTGGGATTTTGGCGACACGCTGACCTTGAACCGCACCTCGCTCATCGTGGATCCCCCCGATGGCCTTTTGCCGGCGATGACCCCAGCGGGACAGAAGATCGTGTCGGACGCCATGGCCAAGCGCATCAGCGCAGACTCTCCGGCCGGCCCAGAGGAGATGAGCCTGTCGGATCGCTGTCTGATGGGATTCAACTCGGGCCCACCCCTGACGCCAAGCGCCTACAACAACAACATTCACCTGTTTCAGACCCGCGAGCATCTTGGGATGCTGAACGAGATGATCCACAACACGCGCATCGTCCCCCTCGACGGTCGCCCTCATGTGTCGTCGGGCATCCGGCTCTGGGCCGGAGACTCCCGGGCGCGCTGGGACGGCGACGCCCTGATTGTCGAGACCACGAACTTCCGTCCTGAAACCGTACCCGGCGGAGGCGATGCTGTCACCGCGCGTCTCGTCGAGAAGTTCTTCTTCATCAAGCAGGACATCCTCGTCTACGAGTACACGATGGACGATCCCGCGCTCTGGACCAGGCCGTGGACCGTCCAGATCCCGATGACGCGTACGACAACACCCCTGTACGAATACGCGTGCCACGAAGGGAACTACGCGATCACCAACGTGCTGCAGGGCGCCCGGGCCGACGGCGCGGCGGCTTCAGGCGGCGTGAAGCGCTAGTCACATAGGGCAATCCCTGGAGTTGGAAGCGGACAGCGCGTTGGGGCTCCGGCCAGGGTGTCTCTTCTTCAGAATGGTCGCCGGGAGCGGAATTGAGGAGTGGCGCGCCCGGCAGGACTCGAACCTGCGACCCCCGGCTTAGAAGGCCGGTGCTCTATCCAGCTGAGCTACGGGCGCCTGATGCAGGGCACTAGCTTAACGGATTGTCGAACGAGGCTGCCTCACGACAGGGCCGACCGCAGATGCCCAGCGATGCCAAATAGTCGTTCAACCGATAGTCGTGTGAACCCTTTTCGGCCATTGTGTGGCGGCCATCAAGGCCGCGATGACGGCCAACGCACACCGAATCCCTCCTTGCTACCATGGAGCGGTGGATCTCAGCGGGTTCAGACGCGACATCGAAGGTTTGCGCGGTATCGCGATCTTGCTCGTGGTCGCCTATCACGTCGGATTGCCAGGAATTTCTGGCGGATACGTCGGCGTTGACGTCTTCTTCGTCCTGTCCGGATTCTTGATTACCAGCCTGCTGGTGAAAGAGCTGAGCACCACCGGACACATCAATCTCGTTGAGTTCTACGCGAGGCGGGCACGCCGGATTCTTCCGGCGGCCGCTCTCGTCTCCGTTTCAACATTGCTCTTCGGATACTGGCTCTATCCGCCAGTTGAGCAGCTGCGATATACGGAGACGGCAATTGCTGCCGCTGCCTATTCCAGCAATCTGTGGTTTGCGAAGGAGGCGATGAACTATCTCGCACCCGATAGCCTTCAGAACCCCTTTCTGCACACCTGGTCTCTCTCGGTCGAAGAACAGTTCTACCTGGTGTGGCCCTGCTTCCTTTTGCTGGTTGGGCGAGGCAGGGAGGTTCAACAACGCGACAGAATCCGCGTTGCGATCTTGGCGGTATTGGTCCTGTCGTGCGCCGTCGCGGTTCGGGAAACGCACGTTCAGCAGCCTACGGCGTTTTTTGGATCACACGCGCGGGCGTGGGAATTCGCGGCGGGCGGCACGGTGGCGTTCCTTCGTCTATCTGATCGGGTCCGGATGGTGGCTCAGTGGTTCGGCGCGGCTGCAATCGTGTGCGCCGTCTTGGCGCTCAACGACGGCACGCCGTATCCGGGAGTGGCTGCCCTCCTGCCTGTCGTCGGAACGATCGGACTGCTCCTTGGGCCCACAACGTCGGTCATCGGTACGTTGCTCGAGAGTCGTCCCCTCCAGGTGATCGGCCGGTACTCGTATTCCTGGTACTTATGGCACTGGCCCGTACTCGTGTTTGGTGAATCGGTGCTTGGGCCTACTACCCTCTTCGTACGGGTGGCGCTGGCGTTGCTCGCGCTGGGGCTCTCGGTCGTCACGTTTCGGGTGTTGGAGAATCCGGTCAGGCGCGCTGCGGCGCTCGTTCAGCGCCCGAGGTGGTCACTTGCGGCAACCATGGCGCTGACGGTGCTGGTGGTGGTGGCTGGCCTTGCTGCGCGATCTGTCGGCCGACTACACGCCGCGTCCGAGCCCCAGCGATCCTTCGCTGCCGCTGCGCTCGATATCCCTCCACTGTACGAGAACGGATGTCATCTGCCGCGTGCCGGCGTCGCTGTTTCTGCCTGCGAGTTCGGCGACAAGGCATCAACGCGGACCATCGTCTTGTTCGGCGATTCCCATGCGGCCCAATGGCTTCCAGCTCTCGAGCGGATCGGCATCGAGCAGCATCTGAAGGTTGTGGCCATGACCAAGTCTGCATGCCCCGCTCCAGAGGTCGAACCATTTAAAGCACGCCTGAACAGGGGCTACACAGAGTGTACGCAGTGGCGCGAAGCCGCTTTTGAATGGATGAGACAGCATCGCCCCCTCGCAGTCGTGGCCTCGAGTGCGACCGGAAGATACGTGCCGTCCAGGGCTTCGCAGGAGCAGTGGGTACACGGGCTTCGAGCAATGGTTGAAACGTTGACCTCCGCCGGCGTGCCGATTCTTTGGCTTCGAGATACCCCATCTCCTGGCTTCGATCCTCCCGCCTGTCTCGCGCGCAACTTCTGGAACCCGGCTGTGTTCAGTCACGGGTGCGAATTTGCGCCACCGGATCGGCGCTCAGACCAAACATATGGCGCTGAGGCTCAGGCTGTCCTCGAAGCTCCTGGCGGAGCAACGTTGGACGTGGCAGGGGCGATCTGTCAGGGCGCAGTCTGCCGGTCTCAGATTGACCACTTGGTCGTGTTTCGAGACAGCCACCATCTCACGACGAAATTCGCCCTGACGCTCACCAGTTCCATTGCCGAGAAGCTCGCTGCCATGGGAATTCGCTAGGGCGAGCCTTCCCGCCGGCCAGTCCGACGCCCCGCCGTGCCGGAGACGCCAGAAGGCCGGCGCTGGGCGCTAGTTGATTCGGCTCAGTTGGCCGCGCACCGCACCGCCTGGACTGAGCGACGTGTGCACGTTGAAGTAGTAGCCTCGCCGGCTGTCACCGCCCGGGCTAGTTCCAGGTCAGGGGAGCGCCATGACGAGCGGGACGGCCTCGCGCACGTCGCCAAACTGCAGTTCGTACGCCGGTACCTCGCGGGCAAGGGCGGTCACCGCCGGAAACCCGTGGCCCTCGAGATTTCGCGCATTGAGCAGCGCCGACATGAGACGAAGACCGGCCTGCGCTGGCGTCAGTGGGATACAGGTGGCGGGCGCGTCCGGCTGAAATCTCGGAAACACGAGCGCCGCCAGGGCCGGCCGCGTCTGAGACGCGGCCGATCCCGCGGCTCCGGCCATGTCGACAGGCAGTTGCATGAGTGTGGCGGCCGGACCTGACAGGCTTGCCCACGCCGCGCTGGCCACCGCCGGGTTCGCTACGAGATGCAGGCCGTGCGCCTTGACGTTGAGCGGTCGAGGCAGGCCCTCGACCAGCAGCGTTCCAGACTCCAGGAAGACCATCTCGTCCGACAAATAGGTGAACCCGCGCGCCAGCAGATAGGCGGACAGCGTTGTCTTGCCGGAGCCAGACCTGCCCGGGAGGATCAGCGCGCGCCCTGAACGCGCCGCTGCGGCCGCATGCAGTACGAGACCGCTCGTGCACTTGGCGGCCAGGGCCATGGTCACCGCTTCCTGGAGTTTCAGGGCCGCGTCGCCGATGTCGGCTCCCTCGTGAAAACGCGCGCCGTCGCTGCTGACCTGAACACCGAGCCCGGCCCCCAGGTCCCGAACGACGAAGTGCTGGCAGGCTGGTCTCTCGGGCTCCAGGTCGCTCATGTCGCGGAACAGCAAATCGACGAGCGCGTCACCCACCTCGCCCGTCGACTCCACCGTGACGCGGACTCCGGCGAAGCTGATGCCCCGCGTCCGTACTGGCGTCACTCGCACTCGACCACGCCGTCGCGCACGAGCCGGGCCAGCGCCGTCATCACGTCGACGTTCATCTCACTGGCCGCTTCTGGGTAAGCCTCTCCGAGGAGGCTGGCGATGTCGTCGACCGAGCGCAGCCCGTCGCACAATTTCCAGATGAGGGCGGCGGTGTCGTTGAGATGCACGGTTCGGGTGAGGCCCGGGTGGTAGAGCAGCACATCGTCGTCCATCTGCTGGAGCGCGAAGCCGGGCACAGGGCGGGGAATGGAGGCGGAGGTCACCCGTGCATGATAACGCGCGCGCCCTGGTCCGAGGTGATCAGGTGCCGCGTTGAGAGGTGACCCGGCGCAGGCCCCAGTGCAGCAGCCGGGGTGCGTGGCGTGTCCATCGGGCGAAGGCCAGCGAACACCCGGGTGGCACGGCGTAGAAGGCGTGCATCCACCAGGCCGACGGATACAGCAGTTCCGCGAGCGTGGACGTGAGCGGCCGCTCCTTCCAGTTGACGGTGCTGAGCATCGGAAAGCCGTAGCCGACGCCACTCGGTTGAGGAGCGTCGCTTGTCGGTCGTGCCCAGGCCAGTGCCTCCGGCAGGCCCGTCAGGTAGTGCATGAGCGAGAGCGTGACCAGTGTGCGAGCACTTGCGCGCCGGACCCTGTCCCAGTCGATCGTCTCGACATGGCGTTCCGCATAGGCCACCAAGTCCACCACGTTGATCAGTCGCGTCTGATGCCCGGGCTCGAGCAGGTGCGCCGCGAGATGGCGAATCATGTCCTCGTGTCCGAGCGCCTGGACGCGGGTGCCGCCGACGTCGACCGTGCGCAGGCGGTTCAATGCCGTGTCCAGCGACAGGCGATCGGGCTGATCGGGGCTGAGAACGTCTGTGTGCACCTCGACGGACACGCGGAACCCTTCGCGCTCGGTGGTCATCCCCGGCAGATGGTGGTGGCGGCGATCGGGGGCGACCGCCGGGCCGTCGTAACCCAGACTACGAAGAACGCCGACGGCCGGCAGCGCGTCGGCCTTCGACACCAGCAAGTCGATGTCGCGGCGGGGACGGTACTCAGGGCGCGCATAGAGTTCGTGCGCCAGGACCGCGCCTTTGAGCACCACGGGCCGGACGCCCCGTCGTTCCAGAGCCTCGAGCATTTCGAGGAGCGCAGCCGTGTGCACCCGACTTGCCTCGCGGTGGCGGACCGCCAGCGACGCTAACTGCTGGCGAACAACGGCGGGGAATTCGACGCCCGCCGAGGCAGCGTGTAGCCGGAGGAGGGGCGAGAGCCCATGGTCCTCGGCGTCCGCCACCAGCGCCGGCCACCGTTGCACCCGTCCGGCCGCCTCGGCGAACGCGCGGCCAGCCGGCGGATCGAGTTGCATCCGAGCCGCCGCCCTCAGGAGTGCTGTCGAGGCCGGCACTTCGGCGGATCCTGACTGCACAATAGGGGGTCTTGCAAAGGGTGGCACAGGATATTCTTGTATTCTTGTTGACGAGGGGACGGCCCCTGAGTACCAATAAGCATCCTAGCTGAACTACTTGCCTGGGGCGTAGCGCGTTCAGGGGTTGTAGCACCGGCGGTTCATTGTTTTTGTTTGAGGGAGTGCAGTGATGAAAAAGCCGGTCGAAGAACGCCGCAAGTTGCTCAAGTCGCTCGTGGCCGGAGGCGCCGCTATTGGCGCGGCGGCCGCCCTGCCGGATTCGTGGAAGAAGCCGCTGATCAATGCGGTGGAAGTGCCGGCACACGCACAGTCGTCGGTGCCGCCGTCGTTCATCCAAACGATCTCGTTTGCCTACTCGATGAACCCGTCGACCGGTTCGCCCCTTGCGGGCACGCTGACGCCGGGGACTACGCCCATTACGCACCTGGTCAACAGCCCGCAGGTGCTCCCAGGGTCGACCTTCGACATGGTCCCGACGTTCAACGTGAACGCCGGCACGAACGGCACCTTCACGTTGCAGATCAACGAAGTGACCGGGGGTGGCGACGAGACCAACTTCTCGCCGGCCTCGCAACCGGGCGTGGCGCCGAGCGTCAACGGTGTCGTTCCCTTCGCCGACGTTACTGGAAATGTCGACAACGCTCGCTATATCCAGTACCAGATGACCATCACGCCAAGCAATCCGGCGTACACCACCTACTACCTGCAGGTGACGTTCGATGAAGCTCCGGCCGGCTCTAGCTTGCCGTAGCTCTCGTTCGTAAGTCCGGTCTGTTATCTAAGTATCTAAGACGCCCCGGGAGGTAAGAGCCTCCCGGGGCGTTGTCGTTTCAGTCCTCCGGTTTCACCAGCACGATCAGCCCGGCCACGAACAGGTCCGTGAGCATTCGTTGCACCTGACTCCACGCCGCCTGAGGCGCCGCGGTCAGCAGCGAGGCGCCCGAGAACGGGTGCCCCTGAAGCAGCGCGTCGACGATCGCTCGTGGTACGTTGCTCAGCAGCACAACGCGCCCGCGCGCGATCAGCTGAATTTGTCCGTTGGCGTCGACATGTGGGACGAGCTTCTGCGCCGGCGCCGCCTCGAACAGCACATCTTGTCCGATGGGCTCGCGGTCGAGCTGCGCGAGTTCCGGCAACTGGAATGTCGGTCTGGTCCGGTTCTCTACCTGCGCCCAGTGCAGGAGCTGCTCTTTCAGTCCGTCGCGCTGCACCAGTTCCGCCATGTAGCTCGTGAACCGCGCGAGGTGCGCATCGAGAAGGGCCGACGGCCGGTCGCCGCCGAGGTCGTTGACGAGGGCAACCGGAAAATCCTCCCGCAGGAACTCTTCGCGGTCGCGCCAATCGTTCAGCAACCAGTTGAGGAAGTCGATGCCGCTGCGGTTGTCGTGGCTCACCGTGAGGTGGATGCACGGATCGCTCGAGAGTGCGTAGTGCCAGTGACCGCGCGGGATGTAGAGCATGTCACCCGGTGTCAGCGTGCAGCTCAGGTACTCTCCCTCTGTCGGCTTCGTCTGCCTGCTCTTGTCCTCTGCCGGATCGCGGTCGAGCGGGAACTTCCGTGTCGGCTCGAAGACCTTCCACTCCTTGGCCCCGGCGGTCTGGATGATCCAGACGTCGTGGGTGTCGTAATGGCAGTCGAATCCCTGGTGCGTGGGGAACGAGATGTAGGCGTTGATGTTCACCGCCGCGTTCATCTCCTTCGCGAAGATGTCGGCGAACCGCTCGGTGATGGGATCAATGTGATGAACGTGGTTGATGACCAGCGTCGCACCCTTCGACAGCCAATGACTCATCCGCGCCAGTTCCGTCTGTGGGAGCGATTTCGTGTCGTGAACCAGCTTCACGCCTTCAAACGACGGGCGGCATCCATTCAGGAACGTATTGACGTCGTTCCAACCGAACAGGTGCTCGAATTTTTCAGAAGGCCCTGGGACGTGGACGGCGCGCTTGCCGGAATAGGTAACCAGAAACTCGTCGATCGTGAGCGGGCTGATGATATGTGCGAGTCCGAACATGGCGGCGCGACCCTCGTATGGGAAGGAACTCGCGTCGTGTTCCGGCGATTGTCCGACGGAACCGGCGACGCGAACTAAAGGATTCTACGCTGAAGGCTGGCGAGACATGGTGGGGATCAACCGCCCCAAGGCGCCTGGAAACACAGCGCGAGGGGTTAGGCGTCGAGGCGCGAGTAGTACGCATGGGCAAACTCGACCACGTTCAACACGAGATGCGCAGTGAACGGCGCAAGTATGCCCCCGCGCGCTACATAGAGGGCAGCAAAGCACCCTCCCGCGACGATGCCGGTCAGCAGGATGTACCACAGACCACCAGCCCAGTGCAGCAGCCCAAAGGCGACGGACGACAGCAGTACACCTGTAGGAAGACCAAGTCGGGCCGAGAGGGCAGGAATTGCGATGCCTCGATACACCGTTTCCTCAACCAGTGGGGCCAGAAGCACATTGGCAGTGAAGAACAAGGCCATGTGGCTCGAAAGAGCTGGTGCGACGGCACCCGGAGGTACGAAATCGCCCAGTGAGCGTTGTAGGTAGACCAAGGCGGGTTCGAGCCATGCGAAATACAACGCCGCAAGTGACACGCCGCAGAGAGTGCCGATGACGAGGTCGCCAGCCATGTTTTTGCGGGACGGCAGCGTCCAGGCGCGGCGTGCCTCCACTGGCAGTCGCAGTGCAGCAACGCCTAAGCAGGTGAGGACGAATACCAAGCAGTGCGGGACGAGGGACGATACCTTCGCCGGCACGTCCGGCTCTGGGGTCCCTGCAAGCGTGAATGCGATGGAGAGAGAGACAAACGCCAGAAGAAACAGCAGAGGCCCGGCGGCGAGGAGCCACCAGTATTTTGTCGAAGAGCCGTGAGGGGCTTGCAATGTGTGTC
>JBEBGG010000110.1:0-11512 GCA_040081555.1 Vicinamibacterales bacterium | reverse complement strand
ATTATGAATGCATCTTATGACCACAACTTCCCCAACGCTCTTCGCACAACTCGGTGGTGCCGCAGCGGTCGATGCTGCCGTCGATATCTTCTACCGCAAGGTCCTGGCCGACGATCGCGTCTCGCGCTTCTTCGAAGGCGTCGACATGGACCGGCAGCGCGCAAAGCAGAAAGCATTTCTGACTATGGCGTTCGGCGGGCCGCACAACTACTCGGGTAAAGACATGAGAGCTGCCCATGCCCCGCTGTTGAAAATGGGGCTCAACGACCACCATTTCGACACGGTCCTCGAACTCCTTGGCGGTACGCTACGTGAACTGGGTGTCGCAGACGACCTGGTCCAGCAGGTGGCCGCAGTCGCCGAGTCGACGCGCAACGACGTCCTGGGGCGTTAGTGCCCCGGGTCGAGTACGACGGCCGGTCCTGTGACCGGCGCGAGGGTGAAAGCGTTCTTGACGCGCTGCTGCGGGCTGGGGTTGCGGTGCCGTACTCCTGCAAAGCGGGAAGCTGCGGCTCCTGCCTGCTGCGATCACGGCACGGCATCCAACTTCCGGCCGTGTCGCAGCAGGGTCTCAAGGACGCCTGGAAGGCCAACGGCTACTTCCTCTCCTGCGTGTGTGTACCCGAAGGTGACCTGGACGTCGTTCCAGTCGGCGCCGAGATGCGGACTGCCGTCACCGTCACCTCACTCGATCGGCTCAGTGACTCGGTGCTGCGGGTTCGTCTGACGAGCGAGTCACCGTTTGGCCACCACCCAGGTCAGTACCTGACATTGTTTCGAGGCGATGGCTTGGCGCGGAGTTACTCGATCGCGAGCCTGCCGGCCGACGGCGCCCTGGAACTGCACGTGCGCCTGCTCCCCGGCGGCCGGATGAGTCAATGGCTGGCCCACGAGGCCACCATCGGAGCGACACTGCACATCCAGGGTCCGTCGGGCGACTGTTTCTACGTGCCCGATCGTCAAGACGGTCCGTTGCTGCTAGCCGGCACAGGCACGGGCTTGGCACCGATCTACGGCATTGCGCGCGAGGCGCTGAGTTCGGGTCACCGGGGACCGATCATCCTGTATCACGGCGCCGCGACATCGTCTGGGCTGTATCTGCAGGAACAATTGCGGGCCCTTGCCGCCGAGCACAACAACTTCACGTACACACCGACCGTGCTCGACATCGACGGTCCGATCGACCGTGCCATCCTTGCCCGCCATCTGACCGTTGCCGGATGGCGCGCGTACCTGTGCGGCGACCCCGCCGTCGTGCAGACCTTGAAAAAGAAGCTGTTTCTGGCTGGCGCCGCCCTCAACGATATTCACGCCGACGCGTTCTTGCCATCAGCAATACCTGACTCCGGGCCGGTCGCCGCCGCGGCTGTGCTGTAATGACAGCGTGCAGCTGAGCCTCCACTCCGACTACGCTCTGCGAGTCCTGATCTACCTGGGGAGCCACCCAGGAAAGACGGTGTCGACACGGGAAATCAGTCAAGGTTACGGGATCTCCCGGCACCATCTGGTGCGCGTGGTCCAGACGCTCGGCGAACACGGCTTTGTGGAACTACTGCCGGGTCGCTCCGGCGGGGTGCGTCTCGCCCAAGATCCGAACCGCATCCGGCTTGGCGACGTGGTCATGAAGGCAGAGCCCAACTTGCGGTTGGTGGAATGCTTCGACGCTGCGACCAACACGTGCCCGATCATCAGTTGCTGCGGGCTGAGAAGCCTGCTCAAGGGCGCGCTGGACGAATTTCTCCGCTCGCTCAACCAACACACGCTGGCTGAACTCCTCACCCCCAGCCGCCGTTCCACACTCGCTGCCACGTTCATCCAGCTTCGCCGGCTCGAACCCGCCGCCGGGCGGGCGACTCGACGAGAGCCAACGCCTCGCGGCAAGGCTTCGGCGGACTAGCCCCGTAGAATCGCCAGATCCGGACGCAGCTCTGTTCGCTCGCCTTACGGTTCCATCGGCGGGCGCCGTCGGAAGTAGAATGGAACCCATTTGAGCCGCCTGACGCGCCTCGACTCCTCGATTCCCGATATTCCAGAACCAGGACACCGATCGACGCGATGACACTACGCACGACGTTTGCCACTTTGTTACTCCTCTCGCTTGCGCGCGTGGCGTTTCCGCAGGCCAAGCCCGCAACATCGGAATCGACGCCGATCACTGATTACGAGAAGGCGAGGCAGGAGCGGGTGCTCCATGCCGTTCGTACGACCACGTCCATCGTGATTGACGGCAAGCTCGAAGAAGCGGCCTGGCAGACAGCGACGCCGGCGACGAACTTCATCGAGGTGCAGCCCCGCCACGGAACTCCGGCGTCGGAACAGACGGAAGTGCGCATCCTGTACGACGACACGAACCTGTACATTGGCGCGTTCTGCCTCGACTCGCACCCGAAAGAGATCCGCGTCAATACGCTCCAGAAGGACTTCTCGAGTAACAACACGGACCTGTTCGGCCTGGTCCTCGATACCCTGCACAACAGGCAGTCGGGGTTCAGCTTCTGGACCAACCCCGCCGGCGCGCGGCGCGACACCCAAATTGACCTCGACGGCGAGCGGACCGACGCGGAGTGGGACGGTGTGTGGCAGGTGGCGACCAGCGTCAACGAGAAGGGGTGGATCGCAGAGATCGTCATCCCGTTCAAGACGTTGCGCTTCACGGAGACATCCAGCCAGGAGTGGGGGCTGAACATGGTGCGCCGGACTCGCCGGACCAACGAGGACAGCACCTGGACGCCGCTGCCCCTGCGCAGTACGAGCATCACCCGCATCTCCTTCGCAGGGCGGCTGGTCGGCCTCGACGGCGTCCACCAGGGGCGGAACTTCAAGTTCAAGCCCTACGGCATCGGATCTGTGAAGAAGGCCGGCGCGACCAACCCTCGCACCAGCTCGTTCAACGCCGGCTTCGACTTGAAGTACGGGTTCACACCCAAGCTGACTCTGGACGGCACCTTCCGCACGGACTTCTCGCAGGTGGAGGCGGACGAGCAGCAGGTCAACCTCACACGGTTCAACCTGCTCTTTCCCGAGAAGCGCGAATTCTTCCTCGAAAGCTCGGGCATCTTCGAGATTGCCTCGACGCCGGACGAGACGGCAAACGTGCTGCCGTTCTTCAGCCGCCGCATCGGATTGAGCGCCGACGGCCAGCCGATTCCCATCGTGGGCGGCACACGGCTTTCGGGACGAGCCGGCGATTACGACCTCGGCGCGGTGGCGATGAGGACCGAGGAGGACGGCGGCGTCCCCGCCAGTACCTTCCTCGTGGGCCGCGTGCGGCGGAACCTGCCGGGCACATCGACGATCGGCGCCATCTTCACGTCGCGTGACTCGACGGTCTCAGGTGATTTCAACCGGCTCTACGGAGCCGATACCCGGCTGCGCTTCTTCGACAAGAAGCTCGACGTCGTGGGGTACTTCCTCGGGACAGAGGGACCGGACGGCAAGGACGGCGGCAACGCAGGGCTGCTCGGTGCGGCCTGGCGCGACGATCGCCTGAAAGTGCTCTCGCAGTACGAGAAAGTGGATGCCACGTTCCGGCCCGACATCGGCTTCGTCCGGCGCAACGCCTCCGCGCACACCGACGCGCAGGTATCCTGGGAGCAGCGCACGAAGAGCGAATGGCTCCGGAGCTGGATCGCGACCTCCCGCGTCGACCGCTACGCGGCCCCAGACGGCACCGTCGAAACTCGCCAGGAGTCGGCAACGTTCGGCATCATCCTGCAGAACGCCGCCCAGTTCGTCGGTGGCGCGGTGAAGCAATTCGAACACCTGAGCGCGCCGTTCGCGATTCGGCCAGACGTCATTCTGCCGGTGGGCGACTACGATTTCCTCCGTTATACGCTGACCGGCAACACGGACTTGAGCCGGGCGGTCAGCGGAACGCTCAACGCCAGCACGGGAGACTTCTGGAACGGGACCAGCCAGCAGATCAGCGGGACGTTGAATCTGAGGGCAGGACACCAGTTGACCGTCTCGACCACGTTGAACCTGACCGACGCCAAGCTGCCGGCCGGCGACTTCCGAACGACCCTGCTATCCACACGGGTGCTGCTCGGTTTCACCAGCCAGCTGTTCCTCAGCTCGTTCCTTCAGTACAACGCGACGATCAATCAGTTCACGTCGAACACCCGCTTCAACTTCATCCACCGGCCCCTGAGCGATCTCTTCGTCGTCTACAACGAACGACGCGACACGAACACGCAGGCGCTCATCGACCGCGCGTTCATCGTCAAGTTCACCAACATGTTCGACTTCTGAGACACGGCGCCGAACCGTTCTGAGGCGGCCGTCTCAGAACGGCACACCCTTCCTCGTCCCCCCTTCGTAGCGCCACAGCGCGGACCGCGGTCCCGATGACGACATGCTGGCCCATCCACCGTCGTGATGAGCGGATGTTACAGATCGGACTCGACCGTCGTAATTGGTTGTATTGTGTCGAGAGTGGGTTGAATGAAGAGGGTCACGGGTCTCATGCACGTGTTCAGGCGGGTTCAGGTCGGCGGTCTCGGTGCGGTGCTCATCGGCGGTATGGTCGTGGCGGGATGCTCTTCGGGCGTGGGCGCGCCGGCCCCCGCTGGTGCGGGCCAGACGGCCCCGGTTGCCGGGCGGCCGGCTGGTGGGCGTGCAGGAACTGGTCAGCCCGTGCCCGTCACTGCGGCCGTGGCCGAGCAGCGGAGTGTGCCGGTTGAGCTGAAAGTCATCGGGACTGCGGAGCCTTACTCGACCGTGCAGATCCGGGCGCAGATCACCGGCGCGCTGACCGCCGTCCATTTCAGGGAAGGGGACGACGTCCAGGCTGGCCAGGAGCTGTTCTCCCTCGACCGGCGCCCGCTCGAAGCGGCGCTGCGGCAGGCCGAGGCCCAGTTAGCCCGCGATGCCGCTCAAGCAGCAAACGCCCGCTCTTCAGCAGCGCGTTATCAGGACCTGGCGGCCCGCGGTATCGCCACCAGCGAGCAGGTCGACCAGACCCGTACGAGCGCCTCCGCGCTTGATGCCACAGTGGACGCCGACAAGGCGGCAGTCGAGAACGCCACGGTGCAGTTGCAGTACGCGACGATTCGATCGCCCCTCTCGGGCAGGACCGGTGCGCTGATGGTCAATGCCGGCAATCTGGTCCGCGCCAACGACGCCACGCCACTGGTGATCATCAATCAGGTCACGCCGGTCTACGTGTCGTTTGCAGTGCCCGAGGCCCGCCTTGCCGAGCTGAGGCGGTCGATGGCCGCGGGGCGGGTCGTCGTGTCAGCCTCTGCCCCCAACGCCGCGGGCCCGGCGGATACGGGTCACGTGACGTTTGTCGACAACCTGGTGGATCGCACCACGGGCACCATTCGCGTCAAGGCCACGTTCGCCAACGCCCAGCGGCATCTCTGGCCCGGGCAGTTCGTCAACGTCTCCGTGGTGCTCTCGACCCTTCCCGACGCAGTCCTGGTGCCGGCCACGGCCGTGCAGAACGGCCCGCAGGGACCATACGCGTACGTGGTGGCCACCAAGCCGGCCGACGCCGGCACCACGTCCGCGCCGGGTGCCGGTGGCCCGGGCGTGGAGCTGCGGCTGGTGACGGTTGGCCAGAACGTCGGCGACGACATCGTCGTCCTGTCTGGAGTGACGGCTGGTGAGACGGTTGTCACCGACGGTCAGATCCGGCTGACGCCTGGTGCCCGGGTGAGCATCAAGCCTGCCGGAGGCCCTGCGGCGCCAGGCAGAAAGGTCGCCTCGTGAACCCCTCCGCTCTCTTCATCCGTCGCCCCGTCACGACGACGCTGATCATGCTTGGGATCGCCGTCTTCGGGGTGATGTCGTACCGCGTCCTCCCGGTCAGCGATCTTCCAGTCGTGGACTTCCCGACCATCCAGGTCAGCGCCAGCTTACCGGGCGCCAGCCCCGAGACGATGGCGTCGTCGGTGGCCCTGCCGCTCGAAAAGGCCTTTGCCACCATCTCCGGCCTCAGCACGATGAACTCGTCGAGTGGCATGGGGGGCAGCAGCATCACCCTGCAGTTCGACCTCAACCGCAACATCGATTCGGCCGCACAGGACGTCCAGTCGATGATCTCCAAGACGGCCCGGGCGCTCCCGCCGCAGATGCCGGCGCCGCCCTCCTATCAGAAGGTCAACCCGGGCGACCAGCCCGTCATGCAGCTCGTGCTGCGGGCCGAGACCATCCTGCTCTCGACAGTGACCGAGTACGCCGAATCGACCATCGCGCAGCGTCTGTCCATGGTGAGCGGCGTTGCCCAGGTACAGATTCTCGGCGGCCCACGTTATGCGGTTCGCGTGGATGCAGACCCGAGACGCCTGGCGGCCAGCGGCATCGGCTTTGATGAGGTGGCCGACGCGATCTCGACAAGCAACGCCAACCTGCCGACCGGCACCATCTACGGTCCGGAGAAGACGTTCACCGTGCTGGCCAACGGCCGGCTGATGAACGCGAAGGCCTACTCGTCGATGATCGTGGCCTACCGCAACGGCAATCCCGTTCACCTGAACGAAATCGCCCACGTGTACGACGGCATCGACAACGACCGCGTCTCCGGCTGGTATGGCGATGTCAGCCAGGGGCCCCGCCCGATGGAGCGGGCGATGTACCTGCAGATCATGAAGCAGCCGGGCACAAACGTCGTGGCTGTGGCCGACGCAGTGAAGGCCCTGCTGCCAGCCCTGCGCGAGCAACTGCCGGCGAGTGTGTCGCTCGAGATCCGCAGCGACCGTTCCGAGTCGATTCGCGAGTCGGTCGCGGACGTGAAGTTCACCCTGGTCCTCACCATCGCCCTGGTGGTGATGGTGATCTTCCTCTTCCTCCGCAACATCTCCGCGACCGTCATCCCGAGCCTCGCGCTGCCTGGGTCGATTCTGGCCACGTTTGCGGTGATGTACCTGCTGAACTACAGCCTCGACAACCTCTCGCTGATGGCGCTGACCCTCAGCGTCGGGTTTGTCGTGGATGACGCCATCGTCATGCTGGAAAACATTGTCCGGCACATGGAGATGGGCAAACCGCCGATGCAGGCCGCGCTCGACGGGGCGCAGGAGGTCTCCTTCACGATTCTCTCGATGACGCTATCGCTGGCCGTGGTGTTCGTGCCGGTGCTTTTCATGGGAGGCGTGATCGGGCGGCTCCTCAATGAGTTTGCTGTGACCATCGCCGTAGCCATTCTCGTGTCGGGCTTTGTCTCGATCAGCTTGACGCCGATGCTGTGCAGCCGCTTCCTCCAGCCGCCGCACGCAACCAGGCACGGCTTCGTCTACGGCCTGTTCGAGAAGATGTTTGACGGTTGGCTGAAGTTCTACGGTGTCACGCTGCGCGCGGCCATGCGGTTCCATCCAGCGACCTTCGGAGTGTCGCTGCTCTTGCTCTACGGCACCTGGCACCTCTACACGATTACACCGGTCGGCTTCCTGCCGAGCGAGGACCAGGGCCGCTTCTCGGTCATTACCGAGGCGATCCAGGGCATCGGCTACGACGAGATGCTCCGGCATTCGCATCAGGTGGCGGACGTGCTGTCGCACCAGGAGGGGGTCCGGACCATCGGCAGCGTGGTGGGCGCCGGCGGGCCCAACGGCTCCATGAACAACGGCCGCTTCATCGTCAACCTGGCGCCGCGGCACGAGCGGACGTTACACGTGGACCAGATCATCGCGGCGTTGCGCCCGAAGCTGGCGCAGGTGCCTGGCATGCGTGTGTTCATGGTGAACACGCCCCCCATCGCGCTCGGCGGACAGTTCTCTCGCAGCCTCTATCAGATTACGCTCCAGGACTCCGACACCGACGAGCTCTATCGCTCGGCGCCAATCTTCGAGCGCACGATGCGCGAGATGCCGGGCCTCGAGGACGTGACTTCGGATCTCCAGCTCAGTAATCCGCAGGTTCGCGTCGAGATGGATCGGGATCGCGTCGGCGCGCTCGGCCTCAACGCCACCCAGGTCGAAACGGCGCTCTTCAACGCCTATGGGTCCCGCCAGGTGTCGCAGATCTTCGCGCCAAACAACCAGTACAACGTCCTGTTGCAGGTGGCGCCGGAGTTCCAGCGGGACCCCGCCGCGCTCGGCCTCCTCTACGTGCGGTCCAAGACTGGCGGACTCGTGCCGCTCAACACGGTCGCGCGCGTCAGAACCGACTCCGGGCCACAGACGGTGAGTCACGCGGGCCAGCTTCCGTCGGTGACAATTGGATTCAACCTCAAGGCCGGCTATGCGCTGGGCGATGCCATTCCCGAGCTCAAGGCGGCGGCCGCACAGTCGCTGCCTTCAGGCGTGACAACAGTCTTCCAGGGCACGGCCCAGGCCTTCCAGGAGACGCTGCAGGGGCTCGGCATCATCCTGATTCTGTCGGTGGTGGTCATCTACATCGTGCTCGGCGTGCTCTATGAGAGCTTCACGCACCCGCTCACAATTCTCTCGGGCCTGCCGGCGGCCGGCTTTGGCGCCCTGTTGACCCTGCTGGTGTTCAAGACCGAGCTGAGCCTGTATGCGATGGTCGGCGTCATCATGCTGATCGGGCTGGTAAAGAAGAACGGCATCATGATGGTGGACTTCGCGGTCTCGGCACAGGCAGCGGGCAAGAGCCCACGCGATGCGATCTACGAGGCCTGCATGGTCCGCTTCCGCCCGATCATGATGACGACCATGGCGGCCCTGGTCGGTACGCTGCCGATCGCCCTCGGGTATGGCGCAGGCGCGGAGGCACGTCGCCCGCTCGGCCTGGCGGTGGTTGGCGGACTCCTCGTATCGCAGTTGCTGACGCTGTACATCACGCCGGTGTACTACGTCTATATCGAGACGCTGCGGAGCCTGCTGACGCGGGGCCGGAAGACACCGGCTCTGGTGCTGGCGGGCCATGGCCCCTTCGAGCCAGTCTCGTCGGGCAAGTAGTTCGCCGCCGACGCATCGGCGCGCGGCGACGCTTGCCGCTCGACGAGGTCGGTCTTTCGCCCGCTCAGGACACGGGCCTACGGCCGGAACAACCGGTTGATCTTGACGATCAGGGCACGGCTCGTCAGGTCGGGAAACCGCGTACCCAACGTATCGCGCTGTTCATTGAAGACGACAAACAGCTCGCTCCCGGGCCGATACTCCCATCGCAGGCGGACGTTGGCGACCGTGCTGTGACTGTCGGAGTTGTACTGCACGAGCGCTCCCACGAACATGCGGGGCGTGATGGCCTGCGTCACGCGCGTACCAACGAGCGTCGTCGTGAAGGACCCCTGGTCCAGCTCGACGCGGTTCACCGAAACGCTCGGCTCGAACGCGAGCCGCGGCGTAATCTCAATGCGCGGCCGTGTGAACGCGAGCGCGGTCTTCTTGCCGTTGTAGAACGTACCGTGCTCGGCAGACAGGGTGCCCGAGATCCTCCGCTGCTGCCCGATCGTGTAGGCCGTCCGCACGGAGGCGTAGCGGTAGACGGCTGACGGCAGCGTCACGTTCGACGAAATCCGGAAGGGCCGCGGCAGGAAATCGTAGTTGTCGCTCACGGCCAGCACAAAGAGATCGCTCCGCTGAAACTCGACGCTGAATTCGCCGTCGATGTCGCGCGTTTCGACCTGGTGCCGCCCATTGGCGACATGCACGAACGATCCCACCCACGACACTTTACGGACCGACTTGAGGCGCTTCGGGCGCGGGCTGAAGCGGAGCAGACCAAAGCTTTTCCGCATGTCGTCGCGACGCAGGAAGCCGACCTCGGGGTTGAAGTTGTCGCCAACAACGAGCCGCTCCACCTGGACGCCGTAGCGATCGCCGGCGTATTCGAGCTGGCCGCGATAGCTCACATCGTCTGACGACACACCGTCGGCATGGCTCTTCGCCCAGTAGGTGTTGATCGTCAGGTTGTTGAAGAACCCAAATGTGCCATCGACGCCAAACGCCTCGTTTGCAGGAGGGGCGGCCGCCCCCTTCGACCGTGCGGTGAAGATCGCGCCGATGCTGCTCCGGCGCAGCAGATCGCGCTTCACGCGGAGCACCGAAAAGGTCGTCGCAGGCGTGGCCGTCGCCGCCGCCTCGTCGGCCCGGATGGCCAGCATGCCGAGGCTGTACCGGCCCACGCGTCCAGTGAGACGACCGCCGGTCTGGATCGGCACCTCGCGGCCGGCGTTCAAGCCGATGCGGCGACTGTAGAACAGGATGGGCGTGTCGCTGTTTGCCGCCGTGTCGCCCGACACTGCGGCGCCGCCGAACGCGAAGGTGCCCTGATTTTCGAGGAAGAACTCGCGCTTCTCTGGGAAGAACAGGCTGAACCGCGTGAGGTTCACCTGCTGCTCGTCGGCCTCGACCTGGGCGAAGTCGGTGTTGTAGGTGAAGTCGGCAACCAGATTCTGGGTCACCCCGTACTTGACGTCGATCCCGACATCGGCGCCGGGGTCGTTCGAGATGCTCGGCACCGCGAGGGTGTCGCTCGTGAGGTCGGAGGTGACATACGGCTTCAGCTCCAGCAACCGCATGTCCGCCGGCGCTTCGATGCCGACCAGGAGCGCAGCGAGCGAGCCCTGGTAGAGGCCTCGGTTTCCGAGGGCGTTCGGAATGGGCGTGATGTAGGAGTACTCGTTCTTCCAGCGGTTGCGGCGCCGCATGTTGAAGCCCCACACCTGCTCGGTGCCGGGCGCGTAACGGAGCGACTTGAAGGGAATGGCGGCCTCGACCGTCCACCCACCGTCGAACTTACCCACCGTCGCCGCCCAGACCGGATTCCAGTCGCCGTTGTACTGGCGCTCGTTGCTCGTTTGGCCGTCTGCGCGGGCGCCGAGGGGGTTCACGTTGAACACGAAGCCGTTCCGCATGTCGTGGAAGGTGTCGAAGATGAACGCGATGTTCTCCTGCCCGCCGACGTTGTTGCCGTCGCGCCGCATCTCGTTGACGATCATCCGCTCGGGGTGACTCTCGTAACATCGTGCGCTGAGGTACACGTTCGTCCGGTCAAACGACAGCCAGATCTCGGTACGCTCCGTCGCGGGTGCACCTGAGATGGGCTCGGTCTGAATGAAGTCAGAGATTGGACGGTACGTGCTGTAGAGCGCCTCGTCCAAGCGTCCATCGATCTTGAGCGGAGCCTCGAGCCGCACGGCGCGGATGGTCGCCTTGCCGGCAGCGTCGCGCTTGATGGTCTCAGGCGCTTCGGGGATGCCGGGGCCGGTGTACCCGGGGGGCAACTGTGGTCCGGCGAGGAGAGGCGGAGTTGCGAGAAACAGGCACACAAACGACAGGCACGAAACGGTAAAACGTCTTTTCATCGGATGTTGGTTGAAGGAGAACGGCGAGCGGGAGCCCAGGAATATTGTACCGGGGACGTTCACTCCAACGGAGACCGACGTGTATCAAGTTGTATCAGGCGGGCGGTGGGCCGGACGAGGGCGGGCCCGGCATCAGGCGCACATCGGGAATCCTGAAAAGTGCGCAGCGGCTCCGCGTTTCATCACCCGAGTGCGTACCAACGCAGCCGGCCACTCGACGAGGTTCCGCTCAGTACCTCATCACATGCGGGTGCGCAAAGACGTCGCCGGTCGGCGGCGGCAGGCCCACGCGGACGC
>JBEBGG010000273.1:0-3072 GCA_040081555.1 Vicinamibacterales bacterium | reverse complement strand
CACCGCCTTCCGGTACTGCGCCTGCGGTGAGGTGTCGGCCGCCTCGCGGTCGTAGTGGGCGAGCGCCGAGGTGAGGGTGCGGAGCGCGTCCATGCCGTCGGACGGCGGGAGCATGCGCATGAGCCGCAGCACCGGCTCCGGCAGCGCGCGCGCCGCCGCGAACTGCGACTGCAGGTCGCCGAGTTCCGCGCGGGTCGGCAGCCGCCGGTGCCACAGCAGGTAGCAGACCTCCTCGAACGTCGCGAAGCGCGCCAGGTCGTGGATGTCGTAGCCGCAATAGGCAAGGATGCCGCGGTCGCCGTCCAACCAACAGATCGCCGAGGAGGTTGCGACGACGTCCTCGAGCCCGCCCTTCGCCTTTGCGTCCGGTGCTGCCATGCGGACGATCTTATATGCGGTCACGTCGATGGGGCGAATACGGCGCGCGCGCCAGTCGCGGAGCCCCACAACCACGGGCGTCCGCCCGATTTCCTGCATCAAGATTGCGACGGCTGCACGGAAACCGGCGCCGCCGTCACCGCGAACTCGACCCCGCTACGCGCGAACTGTGCGTCGGCACAAATCGAGCGAACTTCCCGTGCCATTCCCGAAGATCGAGGCCCTGAACTCGTGCATCGTGGCCTCGAAACCGTGCATCGGCACAATCGGCTCTGAAAGTCCGACCCCGAAAACGTCGCGCGGCCGACAAACCCTGTGCCGCGACCGATCTTTCGCGAAACTTTGCCCCTCTTCGCGTAAGTCGAGGGGGTCCAGGCGTCAGTCGAGCCCTGTTTCACGAACTTCGAGGGGATCAACGCGTGATCCGGGGTGCGTTCCACGAACTCGGACGGGGTCGACCGCGTAGCGGCAGTGTGTTCCGCTTAGAACCCAGCCCGCGCAAGCGCAGGAGCATGGAGCCGGCACCACAAATGCCCCGTCTGAAGACACCTCAGCCAGATCGGTTGCATGTGATGCATGCGCTTCTCTCATGCTCCGGCAGAACGCGTCGTTGATAAACTTAGGCGGTTAGGGGCCGCTTTCGAGATTGAGTGGATGGAAGGCGGAGTTGGTGTTATAGACTCACGCCTTCCTAAGGGGGAGCAATGAAATTGCGGACGGCGTCTGAATCGGTGGGCTGGATGAACACCGTGGGACCTTTGACTGTGTCACCGCGGCCGAGCGCCAGCGCACCACAACCACAGGCAGGCTCTGGGCAGAAGCAGGCTTCAGCCCCAGCCTCCGCCGGACAGCAGGGTCAGACGACTCGCTGACCGTCGTAAAACGCCCTGACGGGTGAGAATATTTCGTGAAACCGAGATGACCGCACGCCTTCAAAGCGTGCGGTTTCTATTTTGGCGAGAGTCAGTCTGTCGGCCGCTTGGGTATCTGAGTACGGCTCCGTGAACACAATTACAGCGATGCCGGCCTGCGCGATCTTCTCCGCACATTGAAAGCACGGGAATGTGGTCGTGTACAGCGTGGTTCCACGCGCACGATGTCCGGCAGCAAGAATCGCTGCGACCTCCGCGTGGATCGCGGTGCACCAAGTCATCGCCCGCTCGGGGAAGAAAGGCTTCTCCAAAACCGCGTTGCAGTTTGCGCAAACCCACGGCGGTTCCGCGTTAGTCGGTGCTGTCAGGGGCTGCCCGCAACCGGTACAACGTACGCCTTCACGGGCGTATTTCTTCAAGGATTCGAACCGTACCACGTCTCGGTAGCAGGAACCTCGAACCCCGCGCTTTGGGTCTGCACCGTAAGTAGGCTCTTCCACACAAGGGTGCGTCTGCGGAGGGTTCTCGTTGAATCCGGTGCCCACCACATCTCCCATCTGCCCAGGGGGTGCAGCCACAAGGACGGCGCCCACCTGACGCTTCAAACACTTGGACCCATGCGATGCGGAGTACGCAAGGTTCATCAGGATTTCTGCTGGCGTCGCGTATCGGGGAGCCTCACCGGTCATCAAGTTCACGAATTCGAGCAGCTTGGTCCTAAGCTCAGCCTGAGTGACCTCATCATCGTTAATCAACAGGACATCGGAGCGGTCGACACAGAGTTGTACCTGCTGTCCCCACGCAACTTCCTCGTCCCTGTCTCGCTTATCGTCAGCATTGAAGTCATCGTAGGTCTGCCCCCGAGACTCGTAGTCAGGTTTCAAACGCTCCCAACGCTCGGATGCGGGACACTCGAGAGCGAACAGGAAGAATCGATGTCCGAACCGGCGGCGAAGAAAATCAATCTCGCTGACGTTGCGAATGCCGTCGATCGCAATGTCCTTGTAAACAGCACCGCCTGATTCAAGGTCTTCGATCGCTTGCTGGGCAAGGTGTGCGGCACTGTGAGGTGGTCGCCGGAGAGAATCACCGTGCTCCTGCATCTGTTTCCGTGTCGGTTCGGCATGGTGCTCTCTCTTCCAGTCCGTTCGAATTACGTCAGAGAGTTTGACGACCCTGAACTGGAGTCGTTCGGAGAGAATGCGTGCCGACGTTGAGCACCCACTTCCGAATGGCCCCGTAAAACCGATTACGAGTGGAACCGCAGCAATCGCCATCGACCAAGAACCTCCAACCGCGAAATGGGTCGATCTTACGCCCACTGCAATTGGTTAGAACCATTCTGATTGGAGCTACCCTGCCGCTACTCCTCTTCCACTCCCGTGGATTCCCCAGCTCTTGGGACGGACAGTGACACGGGGACACCTGACAGGTGGTCGGCTCGTGTGCCGAGGGGGCAACGACGAACGCAAGGGCTCTGGGGACAGACAAGCAGCCCTTCGTCGTGCGGCGCGACACCCGACGCCCGGCGGGCGGCGAAGGCTCGCACCGACGCCGTCAGCGGTACCAGACGCGCGGGCGCCCCACGACGCGTCGCGCCGTCATCGTGCGCCTCAGGGAGCGCGGCGGGGGCGGGCGCCGCGGATAGCCGGCGCGTATGCCAGGGCGATGTCAGGCGACACGCGAGCGATGGAGCCGGAACGGGAGCGCAGCCGATTCATCCGAGCGCGTTCCGACCCTGCGTTCCCGGACCCACGACTCAGCTCGAACGTGTCTCGCGCCTGACGACCGCTGTAGCGGATCCGGATCTACGCGCTCGGGC
>JBEBGG010000109.1:0-11573 GCA_040081555.1 Vicinamibacterales bacterium | reverse complement strand
CCTTCCGGTCGTCGCCGCGCTGGCGGTGGCCAGCGTACTGGTTCTCGCCATCGTCTGCACGAACCTGGCAAATCTCGTGCTGGCGCGCGGCGTGACACGGCGTGGCGAAATCGCTGTTCGGCGGGCACTCGGGGCGAGCCGGATCCGGATTGTCCGACTACTCCTCCTCGAGCATTTCATGCTGGCCGTTCCGGCGGCAGCCGTCGGCCTGCTGCTGTCGACCCGAGACTTCTCGATGGGCGCCGGGACAGGGGTGGCATCGGTGGCACCCACTGCACTCAATCTATCGCCCGACGGGTGGGTCGTTGCGTGCGCGCTTCTGGTGGCCTGTGCGAGCACGATGCTGTTCGGCTTCCTCCCTGCCCTTCGTGCGTCGCGCGTTTCTGTCGCATCCCTCCTCAAGGAGGAAGCGGGCACCCGGGACTCCGGCAAAGCACGCATGCGCGGGGTGCTGGTTGTGGCACAGGTCGCTGCTTCGCTCGTATTACTGGTCGGTGCCGGCCTGACGATACGAACGGTCGAGGCGGCACGAGGAGCGGACGTGGGATTTGACGCGAATAGCACGGTTTCGGTGTCCCTCGATCTCCAGCCTGGCGGGTATGACGAGGCGCGGGGACGGGCCCTCTACGAGGCGTTGCTCGAGAGGCTTCGATCCACTCCCGGTGTCACTGATGCGGCAACGGCAGCGTTCGTTCCATTGCGCATGATCGAGGCCGCGTCGCGGACAGTCGCTCCAGATGGCTACGCAGCGCGACCGGACGAAGACATGCGGCTTGCGTATAACACGGTGTCGCCCGGGTACTTCACGACGCTGCGCATTCCCCTGCGCACAGGACGTGAGTTCGACAAGACCGATAGCGCACGTGGCAATGCAGCGGTGATCGTGAACGAGACCATGGCGCGGCGGTACTGGAGCACGCCGGAGACCGCGCTGGGCAAACGCCTGCGCATCGGCGCGAGCGGAAGTGAATGGCGCACGGTGGTTGGCGTGGTGCGCGACATCAAGTACCTGTCCATCAACGAGGCTCCCAGTCCCTACTTCTACCTGCCGCTCGCCCAGAACTATCGCTCGGACATGACGCTGCATGTCAGGGGGAGCGTCGACACCGGCACCCTCACCGAATCGGTGCGGAGCGCGGTCCACGCGATCGATCCGAACCTCCCGATACTCGAGACGCAGACACTTGCTGCTCAAGCACGGGTTGGGCTGGTGCTCTTCGAGACGGTTGCGGCGGCACTTGGTGCGTTCGGGGTCATGGCCATGGCGCTCGCGGCCGTCGGTATCTTTGGCCTCGTGTCGTACTCGGTCCGGCAGCGGGAGCAGGAGATCGGCGTTCGCGTCGCTCTTGGCGCCCGTCGCCTGGACGTCGTGCGCCAGTTCCTGTGGTCGGGCCTGCGCCTTGGCGCTGCTGGCGCTGCCGCCGGAGTGGTTGTCGCGCTCGTGGTGACGCGCCTCATGGCGGCCTTGCTGTACGGGGTGAGCGCGACGGACCCTCTTTCATTCAGCGCCGCCCTCCTACTGGTGATGGTGCTGACGGTCAGTGCGTCAGCATTGCCGGCGTGGCGGGCGGCGAGGGTGGATCCGAATGTGACGTTGCGTCGTCAGTGATTCTGTTCCCGCGTTGCTGGCCTGCGCGAGAGGCTTACCTTGTCATCGCGCTTCCGAGCTCTATCGGGAGGCCGTTGGGGCTAGCTGACGCTCCCGCGCTTGCCAGGTACGCCAACGACCGTCGGCTCAGGCGCCACCTGCCCGACGCCGTTCCTCCCCGTACTCCCTCGCGAACGCTGCGGAGTACGTCGCGCGGGTCGCCGCGGTCTCGTATCGCACTTACCGTCGATAGCTACAGGTAGGCCACCTTCGCCGCCCCACCTGGCACCCGAGGCCACCATGCTCAGCAACAGGTCAGCAGTCGGAGCATGGCGTTGAGACGAGCACCGTTCGCCACTGGCCGTCGACAGGCCCTCCAGCGTCCAGATGACACCGGCGGTGCGGTGTCCGAAGGCGGGCAGCCTCGTCCCACAAACGGACACTCCCCCCATCCACGCGTTGAGAGTCGCTAGAATCGCGGGCACATCGGCCCGGACACCGGCACCACGAGTGGCACAGCGATTGAGTAAGCGGAGTTCAGTCACATGGATGTAGCCATCGCCCCAGACGTTATTCGCCGACGCAAGATCCGTCGGGGGGCGTATGCCCTCACGGCACTGGTGGTCGTGGGAGTGGCGTCGGTCGCACTGGCACGCATGGAACCGGCCGCGCCGACGGTGGAGCGCGGAACGCTCTGGATCGACACGGTCAAGCGCGGGCCCATGGTCCGGCAGGTCCGTGGGCTGGGGACCCTGGTGCCGGACGATACGCGGTGGCTGCCAGCGACCACGGATGGGCGTGTGGAGAGGATTCTGCTGCGCCCTGGCGCGCGGGTGACGCCCGACTCCGTGATCCTGGAACTCAGCAGCCCGCAGGTCGAACAAGAGGCGCTCAATGCACGCCTCGCTCTCCAGTCAACCGAGGCCGCCCTCGTCAACCTTCGGGTGCAGCTGCAGAACGAGTTGCTCACGCAACGGTCGGTCGTCGCGCAAGTGCGCGCAGAGTACACGCAGGCGCAGCTGGAGGCCGATGCGAACGCGACATTGGTCCAGCAGAAGCTCCTCGGCACGCTCATCCTGAAGCAGTCGATGTCGAAGGCGGAAGCGCTGAAGACGCGGTTCGAGATCGAGGAGCAGCGCCTGGCGGGCGCGCAGGAGTCGATTGAGGCGCGTACGCAGGTCCAGCAGGCGGCCATCGACCAGGCCAAGGCCATTCTCGAGCTGCGCACTGCACGAATGGCTGCGTTGAAGGTGCGCCCCGGGTTCTCGGGAGTGCTGCAACAGGTTCCGGTCGAGGTCGGCCAGCAGGTGGCACCGGGTCAGAACCTGGCCCGCGTCGCGGACCCGACCCGGCTCAAGGCGCAACTGAGGATTTCTGAAACGCAAGCCAAGGACGTCGAGCTCGGACAGCGGGCCGAGGTGGACACGCGGAACGGGGTGATCGCGGGCGTGGTGTCCAGGAAGGATCCAGCGGCCGTGAACGGAACGGTCACGGTTGACGTCACGCTGACGGGCGAACTCCCCCGGGGTGCGGTGCCGGACTTGAGCGTCGACGGCACGGTCGAACTCGAGCGGCTGGACGACGCGCTCACGGTGGGACGGCCGGCCTTCGGGCAGGAACAGAGCACGGTGAGTCTGTTCCGCGTGGCGCCGGACGGCGACGCGCGGCGCCTGCAGGTGAAGCTGGGACGGAGCTCGGTCAACACGATTGAAGTCCTGTCTGGACTCAATGCGGGGGACCAGGTGGTGCTCTCTGATATGTCGGCGTGGGATGCGACCGACCGCGTGAGGATTCGCTAGCGATGACACAACCGCTCATCAAGCTGGAACGCGTCAAGAAGGTGTTTGCCACCGACGAAGTGGAGACGCACGCGCTGGACAACATCAACCTCGAGATCATGAAAGGCGAGTACGTGTCGATTGCCGGACCCTCCGGCTGCGGCAAGTCGACGCTCCTCTCGATTCTTGGCCTGCTCGACACCCCCTCGGACGGGGCCTATGTCCTGAACGGTCAGCCGGCAACGAACCTCACGCTGGCACAGCGCGCGCGGGTCAGGAACCGGGAGATCGGGTTCATCTTCCAGAGCTTCAACCTGATCGGCGATCTCAACGTGTACGAGAACGTCGAGCTGCCCCTGTCCTATCGCGGCATGAGGCCCGCCGAACGGAAGACGCGTGTCATGGACGCGCTCGAGCGTGTCGGCATGGCTCACCGCGCCAAGCACCTACCCAGCCAGCTCTCGGGTGGTCAGCAACAGCGCGTCGCGGTTGCCCGCGCGGTCGGAGGCGAGCCGTCGATCCTGCTCGCAGACGAGCCGACGGGCAATCTGGACTCACGCAACGGCGAAGCGGTGATGAACCTGCTGCAGGAGCTGCACAAGGCCGGCGCGACGATCTGCATGGTGACGCACGACGCACGCTATGCGTCCCACGCGGTCAGAACGATTCACCTCTTCGACGGCCGCGTGGTCGACGAATCTGTGGTTGCGAACTAGGAGGCTCTCGTGCTCGACGCGCTGGCTCAGGACGTCAGGTACGCGGTGCGGGGTCTGTGGCACGCCAAGGCGTTCAGCTTCATTGCGATCGCGACGCTGGCGGTCACGATCGCCGGTGCGGTCAGCGTGTTCAGCCTGATAGACGGCGTGCTGCTCCGGCCTCTTCCCTACCCCCAACCCGACAGGCTCACGGTCATCCATGAGGTGCCGGTCCTGCGCAGCGTTCTGCCGCTGGTGCCTGTCAATGCGGTGCACTTCCGCGAGTGGCGTGCGAGTGCCACAAAGTTCGAACAACTAGCGATTCTAGGACCGATGGCGGTCACATTGTCAGATGGGACACGAGCTTCGCGGGTGCAGGGGGCACGTGTATCGCCTTCGCTCTTCACCATGCTTGGAGTGCGCCCCGCACTCGGACGCCTGCTCACGGAGGACGAGGACGCACCCGGACGAGATCAGGTAGTCGTGCTCACTGACGAGTTGTGGCGGGATCGATTTGGAGCCGATCCTTCGGTTGTTGGTCGGACGGTCCGCCTTGATGGCAGTCCGTTCGAAGTGATCGGGGTTCTACCCTCGAGCTTCCGCTTCCCCAAGCTACCTCGGCTCGTCGCCGTCCCAATGAACGGTGACGCTCCCCTCTTCTTCAAGCCGTTCGCCGCGCAGCCGGGTGAACTGCGTCTCAACGGTGCATTCAACCACATCGCACTAGGGAGGCTGCAACCGGGCGCAACGATCGAGGCGGCGAAGACGGACCTGGATGGGATTCTCGCGGGCGTTGCGTCGAACACCTCATCAGATCCGTTCCGTGTAAAGGTCGTTGAACTGCAGGCGCAACTCACCGGCGGATTGCGGGCTCCACTGCAACTCGTGTTCGGTGCGTCCGCGCTTGTGCTCCTCATTGCCTGCGTGAACGTCGCCAACCTGCTCTTTGCCAGGGGGTTGCGACGGCGGCGCGAATTGAGCATACGAAAGGCCGCGGGCGCCGGACGCGCCAGGCTCGCTGGTCAGGCAGTCGTCGAGGGTCTGACCCTATCGGTCGTCGCGAGTGTCATTGGCGTCGGATTGGGAGCGATTCTGCTCCGCGTGGCGATGGCGTACGCGCCGCTCGAGTTACCCGGCGTCGAAGTCGTCAGCCTCGGCAGGCGGGCGCTAGTCTTTGCTGCACTGATCTCGGGCGTGGCTGGCCTCCTGATCGCGATTCTTCCGGCGTGGGTATCCGGGATGGCCGAGCCGGCTGCTGCCATCCGGGAGACGTCGCGAGGCGTCACGTCTGGTCGGTCAATTCAGCGCGTTCGTTCACTGCTCGTCGCGACAGAGATCGCCGTAAGCACGGTCTGTCTGGCGGCCTCTGGCCTCCTGCTCCACAGCTTCGTGAACCTGATGAATGGGGAGAGGGGCTTCGAGGGCGACGGCGTTCTGACTGCGACGGTGAATCTGACGTCAGACCGCTATCGGACGAACGAGGCACAGATCGCGTTCTACGACACGCTCCTTGAGCGAGCCAAGGCCATTCCTGGTGTCACGGGCGTCGGCATCATCGATCGACTGCCGGTGAGCGGCGCGATCTCAAACAGTGCGCTCGCTGTTGAAGGAACGTCACTGCCAAGGGCAGAACGCCCCCTGGTCCGGATTCAGCTCGCGGATCCCGGGTACTTCCAAACGATGGCCATCCCATTGGCTGCAGGACGCCTGTACGACGCGTCCCGGCGGAACGCGCGCACGGCTGTCGTGTCGGAGCGCGCGGCCCGTGCGATCTGGCCCGGAGAGAACGCCATCGGCAAGCGGTTTCGCATCGGACCGGATGACTCGGCGTTCATTGAGGTCGTCGGAGTGGTCGGAGATGTACAGGCGATCGCACTCGGGGCGGTGCCTCCGCTGTCTGTGTATCTGCCGTACTGGCAGCTCACATCCTCGCAGATGTCGGTGGCGGTTTTGACGCAGGGCGGGACCGAGGCGACTTCTGGCGCACTGCGGAGTCTCATCACACAACTGGACCCCGAGTTGGCGGTGCCCACCGTCGAGAGCATGAACACGCTGGTGGATGCGTCGGTTACGTCTCGGCGGTTCCAGATGACGCTGGTCTTGCTGCTCGCCATCACCGCGCTCACGCTGGCCGGGCTTGGCGTGTATGCGGTCATGTCGCAGGCTGTATCGCAGCGGACGTCCGAGATTGGCCTTCGCATGGCGGTTGGCGCCACCCCAAGAACCATAAAATCGATGGTCCTGCGCAACGCGGCGCTTCCGGTTCTGGCGGGGTTCGCGGCCGGGGCTCTCGGTTCGGCGAGTCTGCAGCCGCTGATTCGGGAATCGCTGTTTGACGTTGCGTTTGTCGATCTGCCGACCTTCGCCGGCACGCTCACCTTCATTCTGACGATCGCCTTCCTGGCGGCGTTTGTGCCGGCGAGACGGGCAGCGGCGTTGAGTCCGATGGACGCGCTTCGCACGGAATAGAGCGATGTCGGATCTTCGCCTGGCCCTGCGTTCGCTCCTGAGGAACTCCGGCTTCAGCGCCGTCGTGGTGCTGACGCTGGCGCTCGGTATTGGCGCAACGACGGCAGTCTTCGCTGTCGTCCGGAGCGTGGTAATGAATCCGCTTCCCTATTACGAGTCGGATCGGCTGGTGACGCTCGAGCACGGCATCTCCCGCATCAACGTTCCTTCCGGCATCGGCATGACGGTAGGCCTCTATCGACAGTACACGCGCCGAGCACGCTCGCTCGAAAGCCTGGCCCTCTACAGCACCGCCGAGGCAACCGTCGTTGACGCCCGGGGGCCCGAGCACCTCCAGGCCGTACGCACGACTGAATCCCTGCCTTCAGTTCTTGGCGTTGCCCCTGAACTGGGACGCTGGTTCACGACTGAGGAAGCTGACGCGGGGCCACGCGTCGTAGTCCTGTCGCACCGTCTGTGGATACAGCGATACAGCGGAGACCCCGCGATTCTAGGCGAAACAGTCGCCTTGGACGGTGAAACCACTGAGGTAATTGGTGTGATGCCGGCTTCGTTCGCATTTCCTGATGCGAGAGCGCAACTGTGGTACCCGGACCGCATCGCTACCATCACGGGCTTCGGACTCCCATTCGGTCGGATTGGAGTCGCGCGGTTGCGACCGGGGGCAACAATCACGACCGCTCGCGCCGAGCTGAACGGGCTGATCGACGACTTGCCCAATGTGTACCCTGGTGACGCTGGGGTCCTCGGCAATATCGGTCAGGGAGGACTTCGCTCGGCGGTCGCACCGCTCAAGGAAGTGATGCTGGGCGATGTTGGGCGTACGCTCTGGATTCTGTTCATCGCAGTCGCAATGGTCCTCGCCGTGGCCTGCGCGAACGTTGCCAACCTGTTCCTCGCTCGAGCCGAAAGCCGCCAGCGAGACGTGGCCGTACGCCGTGCGCTTGGTGCGCGTCTGTCGAGGCTCGTCAGGTTGTTCGTGACCGAGAGCGTGTTGGTGTCCCTCGCCGGTGGCCTACTCGGATTGGTCGTCGCGTATGGCGCGGTGAACACCGTCGTGTCTCTTGGCCCGGCGACGATTCCGCGTCTCCATGAGGTGCGCATCGACTTAGTCACGGCAGCCATGGCCATGGCGATCACCGTGATTTTCGCACTTATCTTCGGTTCTCTTCCGCTTGCCGGAGGTGCGCCAGGTCGGCACTCGCTCCGGGAATCGACTCAGCCTCACACCGCCAGCGTCAGCCGTCTGCGAGCACGGCACGCTTTGATGGCTGTCCAAGTGGCGTTGGCACTCGTCCTCTTGATGGCCTCGGGACTTCTGGTTCGAAGCTTCCTCGGGCTGCGTGCCGTCGATCCCGGTTTCGATTCCTCATCAGCACTGACGTTTCGCATCGCGCTACCGACACGTGCCTATCCGACGCGCCGGTCTGCCACTGCCGGTCACCACGCCATTCTCGACCGGCTCGCAGCCCTTCCCGGTGTGACTGCGGTTTCCGCATCGACGGGATTGCCGCTTGCCGAACGTTGCTTCGGCAACTCGGTCATCGTCCGGGGACGTGCGACCAACGGAGCCTCATCGCGCCCTGTTGCCCAGCTCTGCGCCGTGGCAGGCGGATATGTTGAGGCGATGGGTCTGCGTCTCCTTCGCGGTCGAGGTATCACACGCGATGACGTCGAGCGGGATGAGCCGAACGTGGTTGTGAGCCAGGCGTTCGTCTCGAGGGTGTTCCCGAATGAGGATCCCCTTGGCGCACACATTCGTTCAAATGCCCCGCCCACCTCGAGTCCCCGGTCGGACGGCGCCGGCGGCTTCACCTGGGACGGGGCGCCGCCGTGGCTCACCATTGTAGGAATTGTCGCGGACACGCCGTTCAGGGCGCTTGCCGAAGTCAGCCCTGTTCCAGTTGTCTATATGCCCATGTCGATCGCGGGGGGGCCAGACATCCCGACCATCGCGATGCTCGGTCCAGGCGTGTCGACGATGACCTACATCGTTCGGTCGTCGACCCCGCCCCTTAGACTCGCACCGTCGGTGCGCAACGCCATCGACGATGTAGACCGTACCCTGGCCACCACCGACGTTGAGACACTCGAGCAGATTCTTGATCGAGGCTCGGCGCAGACGGCGTTCACGATGCTCCTGCTCACGATTGCGACCTGCGTAACGATCGCTCTTGGGCTGGTTGGCATCTACGGCGTGATCTCGTACGTGGTCGCGCAACGGACTCGTGAGATCGGCCTACGCATGGCGCTGGGTGCCGAGCCTGGCAGTATCGCTCGCTTGATCGTCGGCGGGGCGGGAACGGTCGTCTTTGTGGGCATCGCGCTCGGAATCGCCTTGTCGCTGTCGGGCGGGCGGGCGATTGAGTCACAGCTCTACGGTGTAAGTCCCCGCGATCCCAGCACCTTCGGCGCAGCCACGCTAACGGTTCTTGTCATGGCGCTACTGGCGTGTTGGCTCCCGGCACGACGGGCGGCTCGGTTGAGTCCTCTTGAGGCTCTTCGCACGGAGTGACGATGTCCGACCTGCGTCTCGCACTCCGCTCGCTCGTCAAGAACCCCGGCCTCAGCGCTGTTGTCGTACTTACGCTCGGACTCGGCCTCGGCGCCAATGCGGCAATGTTCAGTGTCGTCGACGCCGTTGTTCTGCATCCGCTGCCGTTCGCCGACGCAAGCCGCTTGATGGCGCTGTTCGCGAACTCCCGTCGCGGAGGGGGCCGTGATGCCATCTCCTACCCCAACTATGTCGACCTCCGCGCGAGTCGCACGTTCGCGGCGCTTGCCATCTGGAAGCCGGAGTTCTTCAACCTGACCGAGGACGGGCGTACGGAACAGGTGATCGGTCAGCGCATCTCGGCGGACTACCTGACGGTGCTCGCTGCAGCTCCCATCGTTGGCCGGGCATTCACAGCCGAGGACGATCGCCGGAACGCCGCGCCGGTCGCGATGATTGGCGAGGGCCTGTGGACACGGCGATTCGCACGCACGCCGAACATCCTCGGCCAGCGCATGGTTCTCAATGGCACGGTCCACACCGTGGTCGGCGTCGTTCCCGAGCGCGTTCGCATCCTGACGCCGGAGATCGCGGCAGCCAACGACATCTTCGTACCCATCGGCCAGTACGCCGATCCCGTGTTCCTCAACCGAGGGTCGGCCAACGACACCAACGTCGTCGGTCGTCTCTCCCGGGATGCCACCATCGACCAGGCACGCAGCGAGGTGACCGCTCTCGGCCGGTCTCTCGCGCAGCGCTACCCCGACTTCAACACCGGGGTCGAGTACGAGGTTGTGCCCCTCGCAGAAGTCGTCGCCGGCACACTCACCCCCGCCGTACTCGCCCTCTTCGGAGCCGTCGGGTTGTTGCTCCTCATTGCGTGCGCCAACGTCGCAAACCTGCTCCTCGTACGCGCGACGTCGCGCTCGCACGAGTTCGCCGTACGCCTCGCCCTCGGCGCGAGGCGTGAACAGTTGCTTCGACTGGTGTTCGTGGAAAGCGCCGTGCTCACCCTGGGGGGAGGCGTGCTGGGCGCTCTCGCCGCGTCGCGCGTCGTCCGGCTGGCACTCGGGACGCTACCCGTGTCGCTGCCACCGGTCGTAAACGTGTCGATCAACGCCACCGTGGTCGCGTTCATGGCCGGGGTGGTCGCCCTGACGACGGTTCTCGTCGCAGTTGGACCCATGCTGGCGCTGAACGGTCGCGCGCTCGCGCCCTCCCTCCGCGCAACACCGCTCACCGGTGTCAGCCGGCACCGCGGTCTCCAGGGCTTCGTCGTGGCACAGGTGGCGCTCACAGTCGTGCTGCTGGCTGGCGCGGGACTCATCGTGCGCAGCCTCGACCGCTTATGGACCCTCGACCCAGGCTTCGCTCCCGCGGGCGTCCACACCTTCCGGGTCAGCCTGTCCAGGGACCGGACACCCGACCCTGCGGCGATCCGTGCCGTGTATCGCCAACTCGACGAACGTCTCGGCGCCCTGCCTGGTGTGCAGGCGGCGAGCATGCTCTTCGGCGCACTTCCCATGGCCGGCAACACCACCGTGGGGTTCCAAGTCGAGGGTGAGCCTGAACCAGTCAACCGCGACGGCCGCCGCACCGCGCAGTTCAACGCGGTCGGCCAAGACTATTTCGCCGCGCTCGGCATTGTCTTATTGCGCGGGCGGGTGTTCGTGGCAAACGACGACATGAGTCATCCCACGGTGGCCGTGGTCGATGAGGCCCTGGCGGCCAGCGCCTTCGGCGACGCCAACCCGCTGGGTCGACGGCTGCGATTCGGCGGGTTTCCCAGTCCGCTCGAGATCGTCGGCGTCGTACGGCACGTCGCGCACGCCGGGCTCGACGGCGATGTCGGCGCCACGGTGCGCGCACAACTCTATATTCCTCACGGCCAGCTCAACGACTTCCTGGCCCCCGCCACCGTTGGCGCGATCGGCGGCATCGTTCGCTCTGCATCGACGCCAGCAGCCACAGTCGCCGCGGTGACGGAGGCCGTCGCCTCGTTCGACGGCGGTGCGACCGTCCACGACGATGGCCCAATGGTTGGGCATATCAACCGGTCGCTGGCGCCGCGGCGCCTGGCGATGATGCTCCTGTCGACGTTTGCCGGAGCGGCGCTGCTCCTCGCGGCGCTCGGCATCTATGGCGTTGTGTCCTTCGCCACCGCACGGCGCACGCGTGAGATCGGACTCCGCACTGCCCTTGGCGCAACACCACTCGACGTCATGCGGCTCATCCTTAGGGATGGACAGCGCACGGTGCTCTTCGGGATCGTCCTCGGACTGGTGGTGGCCGTCCCCGCCGCGCGGTCGCTAACGACACTGCTCTACGGGGTGTCCCCCTCCGATCCGCTCACGCTCGCGAGCGTGTCCCTCCTACTCTTTGGTGTCACGGCACTCGCCTGCTGGCTGCCCGCGTGGCGGGCGTTCCGAGCCCCTTGGCTTCCATGGCAGCGCGCAACTCGTCGTCCTCGACCAGCTTGCCGGCCCCTTCCATCGCCGAGAGCAGCGTGGCTTCCGTGTAGCGCGCGGGCGGTTTGGTCTGATTGGCGA
>JBEBGG010000108.1:0-11587 GCA_040081555.1 Vicinamibacterales bacterium | reverse complement strand
GGTGTGCGGATCAATGACCTGGACGATATCGCGCCCGCTGATGGGTACATAGATCCGCTCGAGAAATCCGGCCGTGACCGGGCTGAGCTGACCAACGCGCGCGCCGGCATAGACGTCCTGCGGATCAACCAACGGCGGCATGCCCGGCAGAGGGCCAGGCGACTGTGCGCGGGTCGTGATTGAGGCCGCGAGCCAGGCGAGGGTGATGAAGGACAGCCACGAGCGGGGAACGGCAAGACGCACGACGCGTAACTTATCATGCACCTCGCGCTAAGATGTCTCTCCCGATGAGTCAGCCCGCTCAGCCGCCCCAACTCGCGCTCGTCTTCACGGGCGGCGGCGCTCGGGCGGCCTATCAGGTCGGCTTCCTCAGACTGCTGGCGCGAGAGTTCCCCGAGGTGGTGCCCGACATTCTGACGGGCGTGTCTGCGGGCGGCATCAACGCGTCGTACCTGGCGGCTCGGCAGGAGCCGTTTGCGGAGAAGATCGAGACGCTAGCAGCGATGTGGTCCGGGCTCCACATCAACCACGTGTTCAGAGTGGACTTGCAGGATCTGGCGTCGCGCAGCATCCGCTGGGGCGTGCGCCTGCTGTCGGGTGGCCGCGACCTGCTCCCACCGGCGCACAGCCTGGTGGACACCGAGCCTCTCCGCGAGTTGCTCATCCGCGTGTTCGAGGCCGACGGCGGCGGATTGGGCGGCATTGCCAAGAGCATGAGCGCGGGCTGGCTCAGCGCGTTTGCCCTCACCGGCTCAAGCTACGCCACCGGGCGTTCGGTGACCTGGATCCAGACACGTGACGACCGGCGCATCGAGAACTGGGACCGGCCGCAGCGGCGAAGCATCACCTGCGCGATTCGCATCGAACACGTCATGGCGTCGGCGGCGCTGCCGTTCTTCTTCTCGGCCGTGCAGGTCAACAACGAATGGTTTGGCGACGGCAGCATGGGGCTGACCGCACCACTGGCGCCCGCCGTGCACCTGGGTGCGACACGCATCATCGCGGTATCGACCCGGTCTACGCAGCCGCGCCCGGAAGGTGAGCGCCCCGCCGCGCCCGGCTATCCGCCGCCGGTGCAAGTGGCCAGCGTCCTGTTCAACTCGATTTTTCTCGACCTGCTCGACAACGACGCCTGGACGCTGCAACAAATCAATCAGCTCGTGGACGCCCAGGCGGAGGATCGTCGTGGTCCGCTCCGACACATCGACCTCCTGGTGCTGCGTCCCTCTGAAGATCTGGGCCGACTCGCCAATGAATACGAGCCCGAGCTGCCGCGCGCCTTCCGCTTCATGACGCGTGGTCTCGGCACCAGAGAGACTCGTTCCAACGACCTCCTCAGCCTGGTCATGTTCCAGGGTGACTACGTCAGACGGCTCATCGAAATGGGCGAAGCCGACGCGCGCGCACGACTCCCGGAGATCAGGCGCTTTCTGCTCGGCGGGAACTAGGCGCCATGCCGCCGTATCCCTCAACCGGTAAGGTCGTCGACCTTCGCGCATGGACCACGTTTGCGTGGGCGCGCTGGCGCGGCGCCGACATCGCGCCTCCGGCAGCCCCTCTCTGCGCACCGCTACTGCGAAATCTCGGCCTCGCGCCGCTGCTCTATCGCGCCCTTGACGACGCTGACGATGGGCGAGCGGACCAGTTCCGCGCCGACCATCGGTACGCCGCCACGGCCTCACTGCTCCGCCTCACGCATACCGGCCGCCTGCGGGATCGTCTCGAAGCCGCTGGCATCCCGGTGGTCCTGCTGAAAGGGGCGGCGATTCTGCTGCGCTTCGCCCCTGACGACCTCGGCATTCGGCCAATGAGCGACCTCGACTGGCTCGTGCCGGCCGAGCAGTATTCAGCCGCCGCGGCGCTGCTTCAGCGCGAGCAGTTTCGTCAGGCCCATCCTGACCTGGCGCGGTCGTCGCGTCTCGCGCCGGCACAAGCGTTTGTCAACGACGGGGGTGCCATGGGAGTGGAGATCGATCTGCACCGCGCCATTGCCCCCTGGCCGCTCGACCGCGGCCTCGCGGCGCGCACCTTGCGCCAGCGCGAACTCCACGGCGGCTGGTACGTGCCCTCCGCCCCAGATGCGCTCGCCATCGCCGCGGTGCATCGCGCCAGGCACGGGTTTGTATGGTCCTGCCTGGATCTGCTCGACGTGCGCCTGCTCATGGATGCGATCGTCGACGAGGCGTGGCCCGAGTGCCTTGAACAACTGCGTGAGGTGCACGCCGTGCATGCCACCTACGCGACGTTCAGGCAGGCACTCCATGTCTTCGGTGGCGAGCAGCCACGCGACCAGGCGCGGCTTGCCGCGTTGCGATCGAGCCTGCGCCTCTCGCAATGCGAGGCGCTCGAACGCCTCGCGCCTCTTGACGGGGCATTCGTGCCGAGACTCGATCGCGAGCGACCGCTGATCCGGAGTTTCGTCGTCCAGCCGTTGGTCTCAGGGTCGTGGTGGCGCTCGGTCGCCGCGGCGGCGGTCTATCTGCCCGTGCGCCTGGTCGAAGAATGGGACACCGCCGGCGTGGATGCCAAGGATCGGGCTGCGGCACCGGCCGCTCGGCCGCTCGCGCGAGTCGCCAGAATCTGGCATCATGCCGTGCGCGGTAAGCGGCGACTCAGCGACACGCACTCATGACCTATTCGATCAACTCGCGCGCCGCACAGTGGCGCATCGTCGATGGCGAGGCGGTCGTCGTGCATGTCGATACCAGTTACTATTACAGCCTCAACCGCACGGGCACGTTTATCTGGACCGCCTTGTCGATGGCGCCGCAGTCAGCCAGTGACCTGGCGAAGCAGCTGGCACAGGCCTTCGGCATCGACCAGGTCCGCGCCACGGCAGATGTGGCAGCGCTGCTGACGGCGCTCAGGGACGAAGATCTTGTGATGGAGCACCGACGTGGCGACACCCCCGCGTAAGAACACCGGTACGACGGCAGTGACGAAGAAGCCCGCGACACCGCCCGAGTACGAACCGCCACAGCTCATCAAGTTCGACAAGCTCGAGAAGCTCATCGTCAGCGGAGAGTAGCGCGCGCTTCATGGAGCCACCTGCCGCTCTGCTGGCCGCCAAGGAACTGCAGCTCACTGCGCGCGGTCAGCTGGTCTCGTTTCACGGCGGCAGCATGGAGCCATTTCTCAAAGATGGCGACCAGTTGCGGGTCGAGGCCGTCACATGGGTGGAGGTCGCTCCTGGCGACATCGTGACCTACCGGCTTGACGACCGCTTCCCCACCTTGCGGGTGGTGCACAAGGGCGCTTCGAAGCTGGTGCTGCGCGGCGACCGCTGGCCGTTTGCCGACTTCGATGTGTGGGAGGCAGATCTGCTCGGCCGCGTCACTGAGCGCCGCCGCGGCGGCGATGTCCGACACGAACCGATCTCGCCTGGCGACTGCAGGCACACCTCTCCAGGCTCGACGATCGTCTTAGGCGCCTGAAGCGCGACGCGGCCAAGCAGGGGCGACGGGCGTGGACCGTGGGGCGCCGAGTGGTGCGCCACGGACGACTGCGCAACGACGACCCGGCCGGGCTGCATGTGAACGTCAGCGCATCTTGCAACCTCGGGTGCAAGATGTGTCCGTATCTGGGCGTGCACGACAACCCGGGCTACGTGAGCGAGATGAGCGAGGAGACGTTCCGGACGCTCCTGCCCGCGATTGCGCGGCTCCCGTCGCTGCATATCAGTGGCGCAGGCGAGCCCTTCTTCAACCGCGACGTGGTGCGATTCATCCAACTGGCCCGGGAGGCGAATCCGACCATCGACGTCGACATCACGACCAACGGCACGCTCATCACCGAGACGATGGCGCGGGCACTGATTGGCGTCCACCTCACGCGCCTCGTCATCTCGCTGGACGGCGCCACCGAACGCACCGTCGGTGCGATTCGACTCGGCATCAACTTCCGTAAAGTGCTGGACCATATCCGCACGCTGACGCGCCTGAAGCAGGAACTCGGCAGCCCCTGGCCGAAGGTGCGCGTCAACTACATGGTCGGCTACGGTTCGTACGCCGAACTGCCGGAGTTCATGCGGCTGGCCTGGGAGATCGGCGTTGAGGAAGTCCACCTGCTCGACATCTTCGATGGCACCGCCGAGGCGTTCGAGCACAACCTGGTGAACAGCATGGCGCGCGACCAGGCACGCGCACTGCGCGACGCCAAGAAGCTCGCCGACGGCCGTGGCATCCGCCTGACGCTGCCTTACACGCAGCACAATGCCTGCCTGCATCCCTATACGCCCCACGTCTCTGAGCAGGGCCTCGTCTCGCCCTGCTGCTATGTCGACTACGACGGACGGACCTTCTGGCAGGGAGCCAGCTCGGTCCGCCTGCCGACCATCGACTATGGCAACATCAACTCGGATGCGTTTGGCGAGATCTGGACGTCACCCGCCTACACGGAGCTCCGGGCCCGCAACAAGCGCGGCGATTTTCCGGACTTCTGTCGCACCTGCCACTCCGCGCGTGTCGCTACCTCCCGGGCGGTACACGACGCGATGGACTGAAATGGCTCACTGCGCGTCGGCGGCCGCGCCTATCCCCGTCACCGGTACTGAAGGCACGCTCAAGCTGGGTCGCTGGCGGTTGCGCGCACAGCTGTCGTCCCGGCAGTTGCGCGACGACCTCTCCCTCATCTTCAAGCAGTGCTGGTCGGATGCGCTGATTGGCGACAAACGCGACGGCCTCTTCCGGTTCTTTGAGGCGCGTGACGGCGAGCGCTGGCCGGCGGGGTCAGACGATGCGCTGACTGTTCACCAGACAGCGGGTGGCATCAGCCTCACGAGCGAGTTTGTGCGCGCCAGACTCGAACGGGGTGAACCGTTGACAATTGAGGTCCTCGTGCGTCGGGCGCCCAGCCCTGCGGCCGCCTATCAGGTGCACCTGGCCATTGCGATGCACAGACTGCTGCTCGCCATGGACGCGGTGTACCTGCCCGCCGCCGCGGTGGTGCTCGATGGCCATGCCCACGTGTTTATCGGCGAGAAGGGCGCGGGCAAGTCGACCATCAGCCTCGCCCTCGGGCTCTCGGGCGCGACTGTGTTGTCAGACGACCACGTGCTCATCGAACGCACACCCGCCGGATTCGTCGTCAGCGGCTGCGAGTCGCTGGCGCGCGTCACCGCCGACACCGAGGCGCAGTTGTTCGGTGAACCGCTGCCGGTCGCGGCCCAGGACTTTGCCGGGACGCTGAAGAAGGAATTCGCACTCGCCGACTACGTGCAGGCCGACCTGTCTACCGCGCGGCCGATCGCCGCTCTGCATTTTCCGCGCGTCGGCACGTCGCTGCAGCTGACGCCACGGCGCGCGCAACACACGGTACTGGACCTCATTGAGCGCACCAGGCGATCGTACCGTCCACAGAATGCCGAGGAGATCGCGCAGCTGCTCGACTTCTGGTCGGCACTCGCCACCGCAGTGCCGTCCTTCGATCTGGAGCTCTCCACAGATCTTCAGACGCTGGCGCGCCTGCCCTCGCTGCTGCGGGCATGAGCGCCACGCTGCTGCTCCATGGCCCGCTCGAGGGGCTCTCGAGCTTCTCGCTGGTGAACCGGAAGCTCGCGGCCGGCCTGGCGGCCGAGGGCTGGTCCGTCAGCACGTGCGCGTCTGATGGCTCAGCCACTTCGGCGCCAACGTTCGGGCCGCCGGATGTCCATCTCTTTCACGGACACCCCTATGACGCCACCACCGCGCCGGGACGCACCAACGCCTTCTTCCTGTCCTACGACTACGCGGCCTTCATCCCCGCCGATCGTCACCTCGCGGCGCAGCTGAATCGCAACTTCGATATCGTGGTCACGCCGAGTCGATTCTCGGCACGCGCCTGCCGGCGCAGTGGCGTGACCGCGCCGATCTCCGTCTGCCCGTACGGGGTCGACGCCCGCGAGTTTCATCCCAACGTCGAGCCGCTGCCGATTCCGGGGCGCCGACGCTTCTGCTTTCTGGCGCTCGGCGGCGCGACCGAGCGCAAGGGCACGGAACTTCTGCTCGACGCCTACTCACGGGAGTTTTCCAAAGACGACGATGTGACCCTGGTCGTGAAAGCGTTTTCCTATCAGCACCTGATGCCATGGGTGGCGGCAGCGCTCGAACGCGCGCATCGATCGCCTCGTGCACCGCACATCGTGTTCGATAACACCGAGCCGGCCTCTATCGCCGGGTACTTCGCGGCTGCCGATGCCGGCGTGTTTCCCTTTCGCGGAGAAGGGTTCGGGCTGCCTATCCTCGAGTGCCTGGCATCCGGGCGCCCGGCCATCGTCAGTCGTGCCGGCGGGCCCTTGGACTTCGGACGGGTCGGCGTCACGTGGCTGCCGGTGGCGCCACGCGAGCGCCATGGCAAGGCGCAGGTCGAGCCTGATCGGCAGGCGCTCAGGCAACTCCTCAGACAGGCGGTGGAACGCGGGCCGCTGTCTCCAACGCAGCAGCAGCGGATCGCCGCCCACGCCGCCACGTACTCGTGGACGCGGTGCACGGCCCGTCTGACACAACTGCTCACGAGCGCCAGGACGCCCGGTCGACGCCGACGTGCGCTCTCGACGACAGCGCGAACGGCCTACGTGTTCCTTGGGCACGGCTCCACCAGCTGGCGCCAGCACAGCGTGCAGGTCGACCGCGCACTGACCGCACGTGACCAGAGCCACGTGTCGATCTCGACGCAGAGACCGGCCCACGTGCCGCCGGCGCGCATCGTCGTCGGCCAATCCGGATTCTGCGTGGAGGCATTTCTGGCCAGTGGCATGGCCAGCCGTCGCGTGCTGCATCGCGAGAGCGCGCCCCTCGATCAGATCGCGGCCATTCTGAACCGTGAGCGAGCGCGGTGCGGACTTCCGCCCGAGCGGATGGCGCCGATGGCGCTGTGGCGTGACCGCATGGAGGCCTCGCTCGCCGATCGCATCGTCGTGACGAGCCAGTGTTCGCGCCAGCACTTTGTCGACGCCGGCTTCGACCCCCGTCGACTCCGCGTGATCTGGCCGGGCATCACGCCGGCACGCCAATTACCGCCGCGCCGGACATCCTCCCCGCGGTTACTGTTTGTGGCGAGCAATCCTTTCCGGAAGGGCATCCGCGTCCTACTCGAAGCGTGGCGGCAGGTCCGCAACCCGAAGGCCGAGCTCCTCTGTGTCTGCCCGCGAGAAACGCTGGCCTCGGCGTTTGTCCTGCGGCATCTGACAATGGACGCGCGCATTACCGTGGAGCCATTTACCAGCCATCGACGATTCCTCTCGCGCTACGCCGAGGCGGACGCGCTGGTGCTGCCGTCATTTGAAGAAGGCTTCCCGTACGCGGTGGCGGACGGCATGGCACGCGGCCTTCCCGCAATCGTTTCAACGACGGCGGGGATTGACGAGGCCATCACCCACGAGATGAATGGGCTCATCGTTGAATCTGGCGCGGTGCGGACTCTGGCCGATGCCATGGAGCGCCTGCTGGATGATGCGCCCTATCGCCGGCGCCTGGGCGAGGCGGCCTATGCCCGTTCGCGCGTGATCACCTGGGCGGAGTTCAGACGAAGGTGGAGCCTTGTGCTCGACGAACTCGAGGCGTTGTGACGCCGCGACGCGTCCTGATTGCGGCACCGGACTTTCAGGCATGGGACCTGGGCGTGTATGTCCAGTCGGCCCTTGAGTCCCTCCACATCCCAAGCGCCACGTTTGCGTTTCATCGATTGCCTGCCGGCACCGACACTGGCGCGGCTTTCGTTGAGGCGGTCCGGACGTCCAAGGCAGACGCCGTGATCGGCCTGAAGCTGGACACCGTCCCTGCCAGCGCGATCCGCCGCGTCCGCGCGGCCGGCACGCGCGTCTTGCTGTGGCAGGTGGACTGCTTCACCTCGCAGATCCCCACCTGGATCCGTCCACTGGTGCGCGAAGCCAATGTTGTCGCCGTGACCGCCCACGGTATGGTCGACGCGTATGCGCGCCTCCGGACCTGTGCCGACAACGCGGTCCACTGGGTCATGGAGGGCGCGTATGGGCCGGCGTTCCCGACCGTCCGGTTGTCGGCCGGGGCCCGTCGTCTTTATGGCTCGGAGGTCGCCTTTGTCGGTGGCCTCGGCCAGCCTCCCGTGCGCAATCCTCTAATCGCGGGTCACCGTGAACGCCTGCTCAACCGTCTCGGCGCCGAGTTCGAGGTGCGTGTGTGGGGTCCACAATCTGCGCACGCCAGGCACCGCGTCGCTCGCCGGAAGTTCGAGGTCCGCCGCTGGCCTGCCTACAACGACGAGCTGTCGCGGGTCTGCCAAGCATCGTCGATCGTACTGGGCCTCAACACCATCAATACCGTCTACCAGTATTTTTCGAACCGGACCTTCCTCACACTCGCAGCCAAAGGCTTTCACGTCACGCATTTCGTGCCCGGCCTCGATGCGCTTTTCGAGAATCATCGACACCTGGTCTGGTTCAAAGACGATGCGGAGTGCGTGGACGTGTGTCGGCACTATCTGAAGCGTGCTGCCGCCCGGCAACGCATTGCCGCGGCGGGGCGGGCGTATGTACGCAAGCACTGGCGTCTGACCGATCAGGTGGCGCGTCTCGTACAGTTGCTCGGTGACACTGATGCGTAAGGCGATTGCCGTCTCGGTGGGAGGCTTTCCCGGAGCGAACACCACGCTGGCGGAACTGGCGGCCGTCACCGGCGAGATCCACCACATCACCATTGCCGCGACGCCTGGACCATCTGCTGACGTGCGTTTCGTGGTCGACCTGCTTAAGAGCAAGCGGGCCCGGCTGTTATTGCTCGGCGGTTGGAGTGCGGCGTACGAGCCACTTGTCGCCGCGGCCACTGCCGCCGGCGTGCGGGTGGCCGTCTACTGGACCAGCACCGCCGCACAGTCAGAGATGGGACGCGAGATGGACCGACTGACAAAGCTCATTGAGGACCCACGGGTCACCTACCGATGGTTCGCACAGCACTCGTTTGCAGAAGCCGTGGGCCGGCACCTGCCTGGCTGTGCGTGGCTGCCGAATGTCATCTCTGCACTGCCCCGCTCGGGCCGCCGCACACTACCACGCCGCTCACCTCGCCCTGCGCGCCGGCCAGTCGAGATTGGCCTGTTCTGTTCGCCGCACGAGTACCACCGCAAGAACGTCCTGACGTCGCTGCTGGCAGTGGCCTCGCTCACTGCACCCTATCGCCTGCACTTGAACGGTCTCTCCGCAGACGCGCACTATCGCGCATGGCTAGAGAGACTCGGGATTCACTGGGTCGATCACGGCTGGATGACGCGGGCCGACTACCTCGACACCATCGCCGGCCTGGACATTGGCCTGCAGGTGTCCTTTACCGAGAGCTTCAACTACGTGGCCGCGGACCACATCCTGTCGGGCGTGCCCGTCGTTGTCTCCGAGATGGTCGCGGTGATGCGCGACCTCCCAGCATCGGTGCGACGCCCCTTCGTCGTCCTCACCCCGGACGAGCCTGGGGCCATCGCGACCATGATCTCGACGCTCACAGGGCCGACCGCGCAGACCGGCACGCGCATCGCGGCGGTCGGCCGCGCCCTGACGGCCAACCAGCGGACGCGCATCGCTAGCGTCCGCCGTTTCTTTCGCAAGGTGCTGCACCCGTGACTCCAAGAACGCGCACTCGCGCGGCACGCTACACCCCCGTCGACACCGTCGCCCATCGACGCATCGAAGGACAAACCTTGTTGCTGTCAGCGGATGAAGATGGTCTGCTGACATTGAACGCGAGCGGCGAGTTCATCTGGCGTCGCGTCGTGCTCGGGCGCGATGTCGACGCCATCGTGCGCGCGTTTCAACGCCAGTTCCGCGTCTCGCCCCAGATCGCGACGCGCGACGTGCGCGCGTTTCTGGACATGCTCCTTCGGCGCCGGCTGATTCGTCGTGCGTAATCGACTGCGCATTCTTGGACTCGTGGAACATCCGGTGCCGCTGGTCGGCGGCGCCCAGATCACGCTGGCGGTGCTGCTCGGCCATCTGCAGCGCGAATTCGGACACCACTGCGCGCTGCACGGTCTGAGTGCCACCCCTGGCGTACTGATTCGGTACGGCGTCCGCCTCCGCGGTATGCGCGACTGGGAAGAACTCGTCGATGGCGTCCGCCGCTTCAGGCCGGACGTTCTGCTGTCGTCGCTCGAACACTCCATATTCGCTGCGGCAATCGCCGAGCGCTACGGTATTCCCCACGTCATCTGGGTGCAGAGTTTCGAGCTCTCTCCGCCGACCCCTTCGGAGGCAGCGGCCTGGAGGGTCCGCCGCGACCGCGTGTACCCCTCCGCCTCTGAGAGGCACGCGGCGCTGACCGGTGCAGCGCTGGTGCTGGCCAACTCGACATTCATCCAGAAGCGGCTCCTTCACCGCGAGCACACCCCGAGCCACGTGGTGTACCCGGTGTTCGATCGCCGCGACTGCGCCGCCGGCGTCGTCGCCACAACGAGCACCGCGGTCCTCGGCGTCTGCGGCTACGGCCACAAGGGCGCGGATATCTTCCTGACGCTCGCCGAACAGATGCCCGAGCGCCAATTCATCCTCGCCGGACGCGCCATCGACCCGTGGCGCGCAAGAGCCCACGCGCTTTCTAACATCACCGTTCGGCCCTTCGGTCCCGCTCGAGACCTGCTGGCTGACGCGGGTGTCGTGCTGGTGCCCTCGCAGTGGCCGGAGCCCTTCGGGCGCGTCGCCATCGAGGCCATGGCTGCAGGTATTCCCGTGATCGCCAGCGCGACCGGCGGACTCCCGGAGTGTTGTGGCGGGGCCGCGCGATTGGTTCGGCGTTTTCGTTCAGCCGAGGCGTGGCGAGAGGCGCTCGATGTGCACGCCCATGACGCCAGCGACGTCCCCGCCCGTGCCCGGCGGGGCCGACGGCAGGCTGAACGATTCCAGACCGGCCGGTCGTTGGTGATCGCCGAGCGCCTGATCCGGCGCGCCGCTCAACACAGAAGGCCCGTCTGGCCCTCGACTCCCCTGGTGGTCCTAGCCGGAAACCGCGAGGCCAGATCGGCGTTCGCCTTGATCAACACGGAGTGGTCGCGCACTCGTGGGCGGCATGCGGCCACGCTGGTCTCGCACACACCCGCCCAGGCTGACGCCACGCTTGCCGACGTGCACGTCCGCCACGACTTCTCGCAGCCGTTCGAAACCTGGACGCCGCCACACACGGGACACCTCGCCGCAGTAAGAACGTGGGACTTTGGTCCCTATCCCCCGTCCTGGGTGAAAACCATCGTCGACCACTACGACCAGCTGTGGGTCTATACGCAGTGGACCAGACGGCACGCGATCCTGTCCGGCATCCCTCGGGACCGGGTGAAAGTGATTCCGCCTGGTGTGGACACCCGCGTCTTCACGCCGCAGGGCCGCTCGCATCAGTGGGACGGCCCCTCTCGCTTCACGTTTCTCTTTGTCGGCGCGCCCATCTCGCGCAAGGGCATCGATATCCTGTTGGCCGCGTATCTCCGCGCATTCACGAAGCAGGATCCCGTGCGGCTCGTGATCAAGACGCACGCCGACGATCTGTTCTACCGCGGCGTCGATTCGCGAGCCGCGCTGCGCGCGGCCGCGTCGAACCGACGCGGCCCTGAGGTGCGCTTGATCGATCAGTTTCTCAGCGCGCCGAGGCTCGCGGCGCTGTAT
>JBEBGG010000107.1:0-11748 GCA_040081555.1 Vicinamibacterales bacterium | reverse complement strand
GGCCCCAGCCGCGCAGTGGCGAGCGCGATAGCCGTGTTGAAATGACGAGCGCGCAGTCGCCAGATGGCTTCGTGCCGGTGCCCACGAGGCACCTCCGGCAGGCCCGCTTCAGCCACCCAGCCTTCGTCGCGGCGCACCCGGTTATAGAGCTCGAGATAGGGGGAGAGCTCTCGACGACGCGGCTCGGGAAGGAGCCGATGCACGCCCCCCTGGCTCGCAAAGGAGCGCCCTTCGACGGCACAGTAAAGTTCCATGCCGCGAGGCTCGAGCGGCGCCGAGCAGGAGGCACACCGCCATCGCACCCAGTCGTCGCGCGGCGCGTCGGCCCTCGTGGGTTCGTCAGTCATGCCGCTGCTGCATAACAGTTCCCGCGCCCCACCGCCTCATTGCGCCGCGCGCCACGGCGATATTCCGGTCCATCCTCTAAGTGCCTCAGTGGCCCAGTCGTTTGACTTATCCGTGTGGCAGGCCGTGCACGCATTCGGGATCGTGAGCTGTTGGCTCATGGCTGGCGTGACGAATCTGAACGTGTGGCTGCGCAGGTTGACGTTGGCGATGGTCTGCTGGATCTTCGGCATGTGGCAGGCGACGCAGTCGCTACCCGTGCTGCCTTTCGCATGGTGCGTGTGTTCTTCGAGCGTGGCCGCTTGAGGACCATTGGAGGAGTTCGGCGCGTGGCAGTCGAGACAGATCGTCGCCGCCGGCTTTCGGAGCTGCGCGTAGTGTTCGGTGCCGTGCGAGTCATGACACGACGCACACGTGACGCCTCGGCGATACATGAGGCTTTGCACGTAGTCGTTGCCTTGCATGCGGTTCTTGTGTGCCGTGCCGTCGGCAAAGTGCGTGAACGTGGTTTCGCCGGGCGTGTGCGACTCCATCTTCCAATAGTCTTGCAGCCGCGATCCGACGCGGTAGCCGACCGGCCAGTCGTACGCTTTCCCGTCGATCAGGCCGTTTCGCGGCTGCCCCTGGGAATGGCACTGCAGGCAGGTGTCGGTTGAGGCAATGGCCTCTGTCCGCGCCGCACTGAAGATGTTGGCGCGCGTGGGCTGCGCTGCGTGAGTGCTGCCTGGGCCGTGGCAGCTTTCGCAGCCGACATTCCACTCCGCTGGCTTCTTGGCCTTGATGTCGTAGTTCACCGAGTGACAGCCATCGCAGAGCGGGCCGGTCGGGCGCTCGTCGTTGGTGGGCCCATAGTGCGCGGTCCACCAGTCGGTATTCGGAGCGACGTTGTACGGACGCCACACGCGGTTGGTGACGTCCCACTGCGCGCCGAGCGGGAAGTAGTCGTCGCCGAGCTTCTTGAAGTAGCGCTGCTTCCACTTGCTACCGTACGTAAAGGCCACCTGGTCGAGGGTAAAGGGCGCGATCTTGTTTGTCGCCAAATCGGGAATGATGGCATCGGGATGCTCGCGGGGGTCGCGGATGACGTTGGCCATCGGCGTGGTCTTCCAGCGTCCGTAAATCTCGCGATGGCACCGCTCGCAAGCACCGGACCCCACGTACTGGGCGGCACTCGCGACCGCTTGCTGCTGTGCGGTCTCAGCCGGCGTCGCCGAGCGCAGGCTGCGGAGGTAGCTCACCAGCGCCCAGCTCACTTGCGCTTCCTGCCCGGTGAGTGCCTGCAGAGCGGGCATGCCGGTGAGCTGAATGCCGTGCACGGTGATGTAGTGGATTTCGCCGTCGGTCAGCGCCTGCGTCGCCGGTCCGCGCAGGTCGGGGACGCGCGGATACAGGTTGGTGCCAATCGGCGTGGCGCCGCGGCCGTCGCTGCCATGACAAGTCGCGCAGCGGCTGAGGTATTCCGATCGCCCCTGGCCGATTGCCTGCGCATCACCCTCGAACGGGTTCTTCTCGTTCTTGGCGGCGCGCGGAATCGCAAAGTCGCGTACCAGCCGCGCGGCAGACGCCTCGAGCGCGCCCGGCGTGGACGAGGCGCGAAATCCTCTGGTCTTGATGGCGAGGGCCACAAGCGCCACCAGAATCAGCGCGGCAATCGCGGCGGTTGTCAGCGTTCGTCGTGTCATCGGTGTGCGCTCATCGTGAAGCCTTGGCCCTATCAAGATGAACGTCGTTTATCGGACTGCCCGACGCGGCGGTCGAGCGCCGCAGCATCCCCTCCAGCGCGTGCACGTCGCGTTCGGCGCGCGTGCGCCTTCTTGATGTCCTTGCTGATCTGCTGGTAGTCGGTGCGGCGTGCCTTGCGGAACAGTTCAACCGGCGACAGCGTGTAACACCTGTCGCGCGGTGTCAATGACTAGCAGGTCAACGTTGCGGTCGAGAGCAGATGTGTTCTGGCAAGTGTCGCCGGCGCGGCTGCTCCCGACGCGTCACTGGTCGAAAGTGTGACCTGTGAGCCAGCCGGAATATTCGGCGCCTGCACTGCGAGCGGATCAGGTCGACAGGCGGCGTGGGCAGAAGGTCGACCTGTCGGGCCTGACACCTGCCCGGACGGTTGACGGCTGTGGGATGGGTGCCGGCGCAGCAGGCTCAGTGGCTGATGATGCGCTTACCACGGCGTACGGCACCTGCGATGCCCGCGCCCAAAAGAATCAGCGTCGAAGGTTCCGGGACGGGCACGGCATCGTTGCCGCTCACGATGACGCGGCTGTCTGCTAGCGCGAGCTGGATCGCTGCGCCCGTAGAGTCCTCGGCAATGGGTGAGATGAGCTCGATGGAACTTGTGCCTGGGGCAACAGCTGAAAAGTTGATTCTGACAAGGAGCCCACTGCCGCTCGCGCCGGTCGCCGGCGGCGCGGGACCGGTGAGTGAATCGAGGACGGTCATCACGCCCAGCACATTGTCAACGCTCAGAAGGAATGGACCTCCCAACAGGCTCGTCCCGCCAGCGCTCGTCAAGAACCCGCCATCGTCAATCGTTCCCGTTGCTGCGATAACGGAGGGGTTGAACGCGATATCGAATTGATAGTCGAACAAGTCCACGGCGTCGCTTATTGCGATGTCGACGAAAAATCCGTCACCGACATTGAGGCTTGTTTGGGAGGGCGTTGCCGAAAGCGTCGTGATCGGGGTCGCGAAGGTGCGTAGTGGCACCAGAAGACACGCGAGCAGGACCAGCGCGATGAGTGCCGGCTGGGGGCGACATTTCGAAACGACTTCTTCAGGGTGCGTCATCGATAGCCTTCGGGTTGACATGGACGTTTTGCAGGCTAAGCAATTTGAATACCGTCGAGGCGAAGCCTCGGGTTCTTGGAAATAAACCTTGAATTCTGCGATGTCTGGACTATTCGGCTTAGGTAGTAACTCCACAGGAAGAATAATGTCGCAGCTATTGCCGCCGCAGGATGGCCGGTGCGGTTTTCGTTTCGGATGTAAAAACTCTCGTCCGACCCACAAATCCGACGACTTGGTATTGACAGCTGAACCTAGGGCAGTCTAGGTTCAGCCGGAAAACTCAACAGTAAGGACACAGAGCATCGGTTGCGGGCCACATAGGAGCACCGATGCCTGACGCGTTGCTGCGGATCTGTCGGGACAGCGAGGATGTTACATCGCCTGTGTGTTGCACTTCTTTTGGCGGTGGCCGCGGCAGCCGCGCCTTCGCTGACACCGGCTGTACGAACCCAGCTGCTCGCCGCCTTTCTTCAGTCGCCGCCGACTCAGAATCCAGACGTCAACAACGACGGCATCGTCGATTCTGTTGATGTGGGCCTGGTTCGGGCCGCGCTCGGCAAACGCTGCGGTCAGGCTGGCTATAGCGGAGCGGCCGACGTCGATCGCAGTTGCGTCGTCGACGTTTCAGACCTCGCGATCGTATCGAGAAATCTCGGCAAGACCTACCCCTCGATTAGCCCCGTCGTCACGCCGGCGCCAAATGTTAACGGCTGGAATCGCACCGATGTCGTCGTCAGTTTCACGTGCGCGAAGGTCGCAAGCTGTCCCTCGCCGATTACGGTCGTGGCGGAGGGTGCAGGCCAGGTCATCACCGGAACCGGCACAGACAAAGCGGGCAAGCCCGCGTCGTCCAGTGTGACGGTGAACCTCGATCGCACGGCGCCCTCCATTCTGATCACCGCGCCCCTTGAGAATGCGAGGTTCGCAAACCTCGCGGTTGCCGTCGCGGGCACGGTGACAGACAACCTCTCCGGACTCGCCTCGCTCGCATGCAACGGATCGACAGTCACTCCAGCTGGTGGCGGTTTCGCCTGCTCGGTGAACATCTCGCCGCAGAGCGGCACGATTGAGATCCAGGCCACTGATCGAGCGGGGAACACCACGACGGCGACGCGCACGGTAAAACTGAACACGACCCCTGTCGCGCGCGCCGGTGACTCGCAGGCGGTCGCCAGCGGTGCGCTCGTGACGCTGGACGGTAGCGGCTCGAACGACGCAGACGGCGACGCTCTGACGTTCAAGTGGACATTACTCAGCAAGCCGGAGGGAAGCGCCGCAGCATTACTGAATCCCGGCCTCAGCGCGCCTACCTTCACCGCCGATCGCGTGGGCCGGTATGCATTCAGGCTGATCGTCAACGACGGGCTCGTGGACAGCCTCGAGGCCGGCGTGGAGGTGACTGCCACAGCCCGCAATGGCACGCCCACGGCGACGGCAGGCGGTCCTTACACCGTGACCGCGAAGCAGTTGCTCCCGTTCAGCGGCAGCGGCACCGATCCAGATAACGATCCGCTCACATATTCGTGGTCCTTCGGCGACGGTGAGACGGGCATCGGTCCGTCGCCATCACACGCCTACGACGGGCAGGGAAGTTACACGGCCACGCTTACTGTTGACGATGGACGCGGCGGTGTCACGGGCGCCACAGCGCTGGTCACGGTTCAGGCGATTGTGCCCGGCAACCGTGTTCCGACGGTGTCTGCCGGCGGTCCCTACACAACGACAGCGAACCAGCCGCTCACGCTGAATGGCTCGGCGTCCGATCCTGACGGCGACGGCCTGCTCTACTCGTGGTCGTTTGGTGACGGCGATACCGGCAGTGGTCCGTCGCCTGTGCACGTGTATCACGGCCAGGGCACACTGACGGCGACGTTGACCGTCGACGACGGTCGGGGCGGAGTCGCGTCGGGCACAGCGACGGTCGTCGTGCAGCCGGTGGTGCCGGGAAATCTCGTTCCAACGGCAGTTCCGGGTGGGCCGTACTCGGGTACCGCGAAACAGTTGATTGCGTTTGCCGGTAGCGGCACCGATCCCGACGGCGACGCGCTCGCCTTCGAGTGGAGCTTTGGCGACGGGGCGACCGCGGTGGGAGCTTCGCCGAGCCACGCCTATTCGGGCCAGGGTGAATACACGGCAACGCTCGCGGTTGACGACGGCCGCGGCGGCGTGGCCAGCGCGACGACCAAGGTGGTGGTGCAGCCGATCGTACCCGGCAACCTGGTGCCGACCGCTGTGCCGGGCGGCCCGTACTCAGGCACGTCGAAGCAGCTGATTACGTTCAACGGCAGCGGATCGGATCCCGATGGAGATCCGCTCACGTATCGATGGGACTTCGGCGATGGCCACACCGCGATCGGCGCGTCGCCGTCGTATGCGTATGCGGGGCAGGGCACTTTCACCGCCACGGTGACGGTTGACGATGGCCGCGGGGGTAGTGCGGGTGCGAGCGCGATTGTGAGCGTTCAGCCGATCGTTCCTGGCAATCGCGTGCCCACGGCGGTTCCAGGCGGACCTTACCGCGGCACCGCAAAACAACTGATCGCGTTTGCGGGAGGCGGCACGGATCCCGACGGCGACCCGCTGACGCTCTCGTGGAGTTTTGGTGACGGGCAGTCGGCGGCGGGAGGCGCGCCGTCGCACGCCTACGCCGGCCAGGGCGAGTTCGTCGCGACGCTGACTGCCGACGACGGGCGCGGCGGCGTGGCGACCGCTACGACGACAGTGATCGTCCAACCGATCGTTCCGGGCAATCTCGTGCCGACGGCGGTGCCTGGCGGGCCCTACAGTGGCACCGCGAAAGAACTGATCGTCTTCACGGGCAGCGGAACCGATCCCGATGCCGATCCGCTGGTGTTCACCTGGAATTTTGGCGACGGTCAGACAGCGACCGGCGCGTCGGCGACACACGCCTATGCGGGCCAGGGTGAATACACGGCGACGTTGACCGTCGACGATGGTCGCGGCGGTGTGAGCTCCGCGACGTCGCTGGTCACCGTTCGGCCAATCGTGCCGGGCAACCGTGTGCCCACGGCGACGGCGGGCGGTCCCTACACCGCCCTTGTCGGACAGCCGGTGACGTTTGCTGGGAGCGGCAGTGATCCGGATGGCGACGCTCTGGCATTCACCTGGTCGTTTGGTGACAACCAGTCGGGAACCGGTGCTGCGCCGAGCCACACCTACAATGCGCCGGGCACATTCACCGCCACGTTGACGGCAGACGATGCGCGCGGCGGTGTCTCGACGTCGACGACACAAGTCACCATTCAGCCGGTGATCACGCCTGACAATCGTGTGCCAACAGCCGACGCGGGCGGACCGTATAGCGGCGAGACTCGGGTGCAGCTGACGTTTGACGCCTCGGGCTCGTCGGATCCGGATAACGACGCGCTGACCTACGTGTGGGACTTCGGCGATGGCGCATCGGGCACGGGCGCCACACCGAAACACGGTTATCAGTCTGCCGGCGCGTTCACCGCCAAGGTGACGGTGAACGATGGACACGGTGGTTCGCATACGGCGACAGCGTCTGTCGAAGTGACCGGCGCACCCGATCGTTTTCCGCCGATCGTCAAGCTGATTGCCCCGAAGGAGGCGTTCCCCGGCACGATTGTCGCGGTGACGGCCGATGCCCGTGACAACGTCGGTGTGTCGAGCGTTGCGTTTGCGGTGGACGGTGGCAGCGCGACGGCTCTGACCGAGGCACCCTACGTCCATCAGGTCACGATTCCCTCGGTTGTTGCGCCGGATGCTGCGGTGAGCGTGCTGGTCAAGGCGATCGACGCTGCGGGCAACGAAGCGACGGCCACCGCCTCGATCAAGATCCTCGCGGTGGCGGACACGCTGGCCCCGTCGATTCAGCTCACCGGTCCATCCGGCACCGCGCCGGGAAAGACCGTGGTACTGACGGCGATTGCCGAGGACAACGTCGGCGTCTCCGGCGTCACGTTCAGCGTCGGAGGATCGGCGATCGAGACCGACACGCCGCCAACGTTCCAGTTGACCTACTCGGTGCCGGCCGTTGCCACCGTCGGTTCGACCATCCTGGTAACGGCGCGGGCGTCGGACGCGGCTGGCAACAACGCCGAAGCGAGCCGGAGCATTACGGTTGAAGGAACGGCGGACGAAGTGAAGCCGGCGGCGAATGTGATCCTGCCGCCGGTGATTGAGCCCGGGAAGCCGCTCGTCATTCAGATCAACCCGACCGACGCGAACGGCATTGCCGACGTGAAGGTCTACGTGAACAACGTGCTCGTCGATGCCGATCCGGTGTCGCCCTACGAGATTCCGCTCGACCTGCCGCCGGATCTGCCGCTCGGCACCGAGCTCGACATTCGAGTCGTCATCACCGACTACGCGGGCAACGTCACCGAAATCAAGCCACCAGTCGTTCTGCAGAGCCCCCCGCTTCTGACGAAGGGCGTCGTCACGGGCGAAGCATTCGACGACGTGGCGGGCTTGCCGCTGGCGGACGTCGCCGTGCGGCTCAGTGGGAACGACGAGAACGGTGTGCCGTATACGGAGACGGCGACGACCGACGGGCGGGGTCGCTATGCGATCACCGCCAATCCCGGTCATGTGATCGTCGAGTTCTCGAAATCAAATTGGGCGGGCGCGCGCCGCGCGGGCGAGATCGTCGGCGGTCAGGCGCTGGAACTGCTCGATGCGCGGCTCACCGCGTTACCGGTCCAGGCCACCGCGCTGTCCGTTGTTCTGGGCGGCGACCTGACGACCGAGGGCGGCGGGCTTCACGTCCCACCTGGAGCACTCGCGTCAGCCGCCGGCCTCAACTTCGTGACGCTGACACAGCAGGGGCTGATTGTCCCGCCGCCGGCAGGGTGGTCGCCGATCGCCGCGGTGGAAGTGCGGGCGTCGAGCGCGTTCGTGGGGGTGCTGACGGCGGCCGCTGCGCCGGTCGCGAGCGTGGCGTCCGGCAGTTCGCTGGCGTTCGCGAAATTCGATCCTGCCGCCAACGCCTGGCGGGCGGTCGATCTGGTCATTGCTCCAGCTGCTGGCGCGCGGCTCGAACATGAGGTGTCGACGGCGGGTCAGTACGCCTGGCTGCTCGCGGACTCACAGCCGAATGCGCCGCCGGTGCCTGCTGGCGGATCACTGGTTGCCGGCGTCGCGACCCCGACAGTCCCCGACGCGGCTGCGACGACGATTAGCCCGCAGCCGAAGATCATCTTCTACAAGCCGGGCGTCCACTCCGACGTCCACAACGTCATCGCGACCAGTGCGCCGATTTCGAGCGGCGCCGTCGTCCTGGCGCGCATCTCAGAAACCTACACGTTCTTCTCAGGATCGACGCTGAACCTCGAGCCGTTCACCGAGGATCTGCTGTTCTTCCAGGCCTCGCCTGCCGCGGCGACCGTTGAGGCGCGCCACCGTGTCACGCCGTCACTGACCTTCGAGCCGAACACACTCCAACTGGGCGTCATCGAAATTGCGCTCAGCACGCCGGCAGCCGGACCGCGTCTCTCCGCGCTCTTCGACGTGACGGCCGGTGGCACGGTCACCTCGCCGTTCGGCGAGCGGCTGACGGTTCCTGCCGGCGCGAGCACGACCAACCAGACGTTCACGGTCGATCGGCTGACCGCGGCGCAGCTGGGCTTCCAGTTGCCGACCGATCTCGAACTGCTGGATGGTCTGCAGGTGACATTTGATGGCCGCCTCACGCGCTCAGCCGCGCTGTCGATTGCGGTACCGGCTGGCCTGACGGATGCCTCGCAGGTGTTCCTGGCCCGGCTGATGGAGCTTGGCGGCCAGACCCGTCTCGTGTTCAAGGCGCTGGCGCGAATCGAGGGCGACCGCCTCGTGTCTGACACGGCGTTCGATGGCACCGCGGGAGTGCTCGACGGCGTCCGCGAGGCTGGCCGCTACGTCTTTCTCAGGGCGACGGTGCCGACCGGCTTCGCGGCTGGCCGCGTGAGCAACGCTGGCGCGCAAGCGTTTGCAAACGCGCTCGTCAGCAGCAACGGCTTTGCGCTCGTCGCGCTCTCTGCTGGGGACGGCAAGTATGTGTCGCCGACGGCGGTCGGTCAGGTGACGCTGTCGGCGGTCGACGTCGCCAAGTTCGACAGCGGCAGCGGTCAGGGCCTTGTCGCACCGCCGCAGGTGCTGGCGCTCGACCTTGTGATCGCTCCGCAATTACCAAGCGTCGTTTCGGTGACACCGGCGGACGATGCCGCGAACGTCCCGCTCGGCAGCGCCGTCGTCGTCCGCTTCTCGGAGCCGATCGACGTCACCTCGGCGCCGCCCAGTCCACTGATCCTGACGGGTCCTGGTGGCTCGGTTGCCGGCACATCGGTGTTTTCGGGTGGCAACACCGTGCTGACGTTCCGTCCGACCGCGGCGCTGCAGCCGAATGCGTCGTACACGGTGCAAGTGCCGGCCACGCTCAAGGATCTGTCTGGCTACGCGCTTGCCGCCGCGCTCGAGACTCAGTTCACGAGCCTCGACACCATCGCACCGCTGCCACCGCCGGCTGGTAACTTCACCGCGACGATTCCCGAAAACGGCACGACCACCGTGCGCGCGACGCAGGGCACGGCGGGGCGGAACGATACGGTCACGATTCTGAACGTCACCAAGGGAACGATCACGCCTGTCCTGTTGGAGTCCAACGGCGGGTTCTTGACGTTGGTGCAGGCGGCGGTCAGCGACAAGTTGAAAGTACGAATCGTTGACGTCAATGCGAACGAAGTCGTTGTTGACCTGAGCCGATTCACTCGCACGAACCCAGACGGAAGCCTATCTGCCTTTGTCGACGCTGGGGGAGGGCGGCTTGACGGTCCAAACGGCATCGTCGTCGATGTACCAGCGGGTGCGTTCGCGGCGGGCACCATCGTTACTATCGGCGACATCCGAGAACAAGACTTTCCGATCCAGATGACGACCGCTGACCGCGAATACCTCGCGTATTCGGGAGGTATCCGGCTGGACTTCAACGGTGCTACCCCGGCTGTCTATCTCAACGTATCCATCCCGGCTGACTCTACGGACGGAGCTGACGACCAGTGGATCGTCGGTGGCGCTAAGACCATAGACGGCAGGGTCCTTTTCGAGATGGTTGACACGGCACGCGTCATCAACGGACGCATCACGACGTCGTCTCCACCGTGCCCGGGCGTGACAGCGCAGGCTGAATACGCCTTTATGAAGGCGAGCAGATCGGTCGGCGTCAACTACGGACGGTACTCATCAGCCGCAGGGGTCCTGGCCGCGCAATACGCGGTGTTCTCGACCATCGCGACGGTGGCGGCCAGCGGTGTGTTCGGTGGCCCCGGCATGCTCGGTGCGATGACCGCCATCGCGACAACCGCCCCACTCATTGGTGTCCTCAGCTCGCCTGTCTGCATCCCGGTGCTTAGCGGACGCGTCACGATTGCGCCCAACGTCACGCAAGTCAAGATCGCAAGAGATCAACTTGCGCCCGACGATGTTCAGATCCAGGTGACCAATATGCGCACAGGTCAACGGCGGGACCTGGCGCTCGGAATCGGTGACGTCGAGATCTCGCTACCTGGTCGAAAGGCGAGCTTCTACGAGATCGAGATCGAGAGTGCCGATGGTCGACGCCAGGACCTGGGGAGCACAGACCCTGACGCCCGAACGAAGGCGATGTTCTCCGTTGCCACCTTCATTGACGGTACCACCCTGTTCAAGGTCGCCGCCGCGATGCTTGACGTTCCCGCCGACAAAGTCCACGTGCGTCAAACGTACACGCGCGATCTTGAGGGCGTGAGCATCGACCCATTACTGGGTGTGGACCTGACGTTCCCTGGCGGCGGCGCACCGGAGTATGAGCTTCGAGTCGACGGTTTGCTGATCGGGAGCGGGCTATACGAAGTTCAGATCACGCCCACGAACGAGATCCTCCTTCATGTCTTACCGCTCGCGTTCACGTCGAGCTCAAAGCGAGTCGATTTCAAGGTGGCGCAGACGATCGCGTTTTCCGGTCTCCCTGAGTTCATCACCGTTGGCATGGAGGGCGGTGCGAATGACTCGTACGACGTACGCGCCAAGAATCGCACCGGCAGCTCCAGAGCGGTCTCCTTCGATACAGTTGCGAATCTTCGCGGGAACGGCCAATTGGTGTTGAAGGTTCTGCCGGCGACCATCGATCCGTACAAGCCTGACGTCGGCCGGGTCGGAGTCACCCTCATCAATACAACGACCAATCAGGAGTTCTCAGTCCCTGAGAAGTTGATCACGTGCGGTGGTATCTCACTCTCGAGCTACCACACGGACTTGTGTTCGCGGGGCGCCGGTCTGACCGGCTTCACGTTCGACGGGGAGCTGGGTCAAGGCTACACCTTGAGAGTCGACTACGCTGATGGCTCGGCGCCCACCATTCGTATCCCAACAGCGACCGTCACCGCGCTTCCCCTCGGTTCTGGCGGCGTGCCCAGAACTATTTCCATCACGGTTCCACCCCGGGACGAACCGCTGCTGCTGCCGCCCCTGAACGATGACAAGGACGCGCCGGATCTGCTGACGTCGGAAGAGCAACTGATTGGGCTCCAGTCTGACGCCTCAATCGCGTTGAACTTCTCGGAGCCGCTCAGTGCCACGTCGGCACAGCGTGGCATCGAGGTCACCGGTCCGGACGGC
>JBEBGG010000015.1:0-40994 GCA_040081555.1 Vicinamibacterales bacterium | reverse complement strand
GATGAAGTACGGCGCGCTCGAATACTACGAGTGCGTCGGCGACGTCCTCGATAGTCCGTGGGGCCTGCCGTTCTCGAAGCTCTTGAAGCTCAAGAAGGACGAGACCGCGATCTTCGCGTTCGTCGTCTACAAGTCGAAAGCCGACCGCAACCGGATCAACAAGCTCGTCCAAGCGGACCCCGCGATGAACGATCCGAAGCTGATCGCGAAGATGCCGTTCGACATGAAGACCATGTCGACCGGCGGGTTCAAGGTGATCGTCTCGGCCTGATGAATCGCGCGCTTGTCCAGAAGCTCGCCTCTCGCCTCCTCGTCGTCATCGGGATCTCACTGCGGATGATGCAGTTGGCGTTTCGAGGCTTTCAGCGGGACTGGCCGTGTCGCCCGCTCACCGCGATCCAGCGGCTGGCCGATGCGTTGGGTGTTCACGCACGACGGTAAACGCACCGAGCGGGTGCGCGGCGCCGTTCAGTTGCAGCGCCACGAGGTGGCGGCCGCGATAGTGACGCCGGGTCGTCAGGTCCGCAAGCGACACCGTCTTGCGCAGCGCCACCGATTCGCGCGGCGCGAGGGCGACGTTGGCGAGCTTGAACACCTTCGGGCTCGTCCCGCCGTGTGCCTTCACGAAGTGCACGACGAGGTCTACAACGACCTGCTGCGTTCGGCGCGACGGATTCTCGAGGCTGACGGTCACGACCACCTTGGTGCCCTTACGCGGGCGGGCCGGCTGGATCGTGTGGTCCACGACGCGCAGCGACGCCTTCGCGCCGAAGCCGAGCAGGGTAAGCGCGGCGGCGTCGCCCTTCTTGACGGCGGACCGCAGCGCGTGCTGCACGATCCAGCGGCGCTCGGCAGACGCGTTGTCCATCCACGCAGCGGCAAGATCGACGAGCCGTGCCGGGTGGTCCTTCCAGATGTCGTTGAGGTTGTTGGCGACCGAGCGACGAACGTAGAGCGACGGATCGTCGCGCAGACGTTCCAGCAAATCGACCACCGGTGAGGGATCGGCGGCAAACGCGCGCAGGCGCGGCGCCCATGGCAGGCGCGAGCGCGTGCCTTCGGATACCAGCCGGCGCACGTGTTCGCTCGCATCGCGCGTCCAGTCGCGCAGACACTCTAACACCGGCCCGGGGTGCGCCTCGATGAGCGGGCGGATCGCGAATTCCCCGGTGAACACCTGCGTGAGCGCATGGAGCGCCCGGAGCGACGCGTCGAGGGTGCGGCACGCCAAACTGGCGGACGAACTCCGTGTGCGCAAGGTAGTAGAAGGACGCCATGCCGCCGGCCGGCGCCCTCTCTTCCGGCAACGTGGCAAGCAAGACGTCCACAGCGGCCGGGAAGTCAGCGGGCAGATGGTCGTGCAGCACACGGGCCAGGTGACGTCCGCGGTCGAGCAGTTCGAGCGCCTCGAACCCGCGCAGTCCGTCGCGTTCGAAAGCGCCGCGATCGAAGCGGCGGTGCACAGCGGCGATCTCGGCCGCGAGGCGGCGGACGACCGGAGGTCCAAATTGGTGCTTCAGTGGTTCAGCCATGCCTGCCGCAGGATACACGGACGCGTGCACCCGGGGGCGGCATCAACCCGGGCCGCGCCCCGGCGTGGCCCGGGCGCCGGCCGCGTGTCACGCTGAACGTCGCAGCCGTTCGAGACCCTGGAGCCAGGTGGTCACTCGGTTCCAACTGGCGACGTTCAGGTCCACCATTCTTTTCTCATCGTCCTGACGACGGTTGCCGTCAACCTCTAGGCTGGCGACCTGAGGGAGTCGGGGTCCCTGAGCCACGCGAGCAGCATCAGCACGCCCCACAACTCTTGCTCGGCGTCGCGTGTGCCGGCGAGATGCTCTTCCCATTTACGTCGCACTGGCGTGGGGTCAAACAGATCAGCGTGGCGCATCGCCTCGGGGTCGAGTAGCTCGTCGGCCCAGGCGCGCAGGGGTCCTCGCAGCCAGCTCGCTAGCGGGATGCCAAATCCCATCTTCGGACGCTCGATGAGCGCATCGGGCACGTATCGGCGGAGAACTTCGCGCAGCAGGTACTTGCCCTTGCCATCGCGAATCTTCATCGCACGCGGCAACTGCCACGCGAATTCCACGAGTCGATAGTCGAGCAACGGCTCCCGCGCCTCGAGCGACACCGCCATGCTGGCTCGATCGACCTTCGTCAGGATGTCGTTCGGCAGGTACGAAATCTGATCAAAGAACATCATGCGCTCGGCGGCATCGGCGAGAGGCGGTGCCAACGTCTTCACTGGCGTGGCTGGCAGCGACCCGTCACTGACCAGCTCGATCCAGTTCGACACCAGTTCGAAGTAGAGCGCGTCTGGATCGGGCGCCGCCATAGCACGCGCGAGCTTGTGCACGCGCGCTCCAGGACGCGTCGGCTGCTGGCCGCCCGGCAGCCAGGCGCGTAGACCCGAGAGCACGCGATCCCAGAGGTGCGGCGGTATACGCAGCAACGCCCGCCCGATCGCCGGCCGCATCCAGCCCGGCACGACGCCCACTCGTCGGAGCACCTCGTCACCGACGAAATAGCGCGTGTAGCCGCCGAAGAGCTCGTCACCTCCATCTCCGGAGAGGCTCACCGTCACCTGCTGACGTGCCACCGCCGACACCAGGTGCGTGGGGATCTGCGAGGAGTCGGCAAACGGCTCGTCGTACATCGTCGGCAGGCGCGGCACGATCCGCATGACATCGGCGGACGTCATGACGACTTCTGTGTGCACGGTGCCAAGATGGGCCGCAACGGCTTTCGCGTGCGGGGCCTCGTTGTAGCCGGCATCGGAGAACCCGATCGCCACACTCCGTACGGGTGTCGGGCTTTGTGCCTGCATCAAGGCGGCGACCACTGACGAATCGACGCCGCCAGAGAGAAAGACGCCGACCGGCACATCCGCCACCATTCGCAGCCTGACGGCGTCGCGCAGAAGTTCGTCGAGCCGTTCGGTGGCGTCTTTGTCAGTGCCGCGGAATGGCTGCGCACGACCGCGCATCACCGCATCCATCACCGACCAGTAGGCCGTGATGTCCGTGGCACGAGTTTCAGGATCGAACACCAGGATCGTGCCTGGCATCACCTTGGCGAAGCCCTCGTAGATGCAGTGGGGATCGGGAACCGAGAGATAGCGAAGAAATAGCTGGACGGCGCCGCGATTGATCGCCGGCGAAAAATCGGCGTGTCGCCGAATCGCCTTCAGCTCTGAGCCGAACAGGAATGTCTGCCCACCGAAGCCGTAATAGAGCGGCTTCACGCCCATCCGATCGCGAATCAGCGAGAGCCGACGCGTCTGGCGATCCCAGACCGCAATGGCGAACATGCCGTTGAACCTGGGGATAGCTGCGGCAATACCCCAGGCCTCAAACGACGCGAGCATCACCTCGGTATCTGAGTGGCCGCGGTACCTCGGTGCGGCGTTGGCCGCCTCAAGCGCGCCTCGCAATTCATCGAGGTTGTAGATCTCACCGTTGAAGGTGGCGACGTAGCGTCCTGAGGCCGAACTCATCGGCTGGTCGCCCATCGGCGACAGATCGACGATCGCGAGACGCCTGAAACCAAGGGCCACGCCGCACTCCGGATCGACCCACTCGCCGTGCCCATCCGGCCCGCGATGTGTCATCGCGTCCGACATCCGGCGCACGCTGCCGACCAGCGCCTCGGCGCTGTCGCGACGCGCGGAGACGAAACCCGTCAGACCACACATCTCTACGGCATCTTCGAGGCAGTGAAGGCGGCGATCGCCAGCATGTCGTCGTTGCTCAGGTTGGCGACCACCGGTTTCATCAGCTCACTCCACTGCCCCTTGCGGGCGCCCGACTTTATGTCAAAGAGCTGACGCACGGTATAGCTTGGTGATCGCCCGGCAATGCCAGGCACCGGTCCCATGCCCTTGAGATCCGCGCCATGGCAGACGCCGCAGGCCGTCGTTCGTCCAGCGCCACCACCCTGTACCAGCGCCTCGCCTTTCCTGAGGCTGCCAGGTGGCACGTAGGCGGTAAACGCGGACCGTGGATCGCGCAGCACCTCGCTACGCTCCGTATCATCCGGCACCTCGATGATGCGATTCGCAATCGGCTCGGTCTCAGTGCCAGGGAGTTTCAGGAACAAGCCGCCGGCGATGCGGGTCCTCGGGACCATCGCGGCCTCCACCACCTTGATCCATGGCGTCCACTTCATCGCGCCAAAGTACTCGGCCGCGGATTGAATGTCCGCGTCGCTCATCCCTTTCGCAATGGTGATCATCAGGTTGGTGTTGCCTTTGCGCGAGTCGGCACTCTTGCGGTCGCCGGTCCTGAAGTCATGCATGGTCTGCACGAAGTACGAGACCGGCAGACCGGCGACGCCGGCATTCTCAGGTCGGCCCTTCCCGTTCGGATAATGACAAAGCGCGCACGCGCGTACATCCGGACGCTTGCCGTGGGCCACGATCTCGGGCATGGCTGGATGATCACCGGGAAACCAGTCGGCCGGGCCAAAGCCGTCGCGAATCTGGGTCAACGTGAAGGCCAGCGGGCTGTCAGGAACTCGCCGCGCCGTGCCATCATCCTGGGCCGGCGGCGCCGGCGCGACTGGAGGCGCGGGGGCGCCAGGCGGGGTCGCAAAACCATAGGCCCAGGGCGGTGGCACTGGACCTTGCGCGCCAACCAGACGCCCAAACACCATAGCTCCCGTACAAAAAACAGCCACCGCAATCGCCAGCCGACGCATGCGTCCTCCTTCAGGCTACTTCGGGCACTCGCCGGGGGTCAGCCGGACACTGCGGACCTTGAACTCAAGCACCGGCTTCGGGTCGTTCGCCGTCGGCCCGCCCTGAGCCGCAATGGCGGCCTTGGCGGGATCCATATCACCGGCCTGCCCCGCCACGTTCGCTGACGGATACAGCCCGCCCTTGATCACCAGCCCCCGCGGCCGCGTGCCAAAGATCTGAACGTGTTTGCCGACGAACTGGCGGACATCCGTTCCGGTGAGCCGAAAGGTTTCGCCCTGTTCCGCATCCGCCAGAGTGAATTGTTTCTTCGACGTGGCAGAAGGTGTCACGCAGCCGCTGAGCATGCGGAGTTCCGGCTCCTTCGGTGCCTGCGCGCCGGCGGCACTGAGAAAGGTCACGCTCCCAACAAGCACGAGCACAACGATGATTGGAGTGTTGTTCATTAGATCCCTCACTCCGCCCATCGTACACGTCTTGCCCAAAGCGCTCGGTACCTTTTACGCTGGTCCACACCGTGCCGGCGCACTGAGCACCCATCGGCCTCAAGTAAGCTGGATCCGTGAACGTCCACCTGATCGACGGCACCTACGAACTCTTCCGGCATTTCTACGCCGTCCCCTCGGCGCGCGACAAGAACGGTCGTGAGGTCGGCGCCGTTCGTGGCGTCCTGCGCACGATACTCGCGATGATTTCTGGCGGCGCCACACACCTCGGCGTCGCAACCGATCACGTCATCGAATCATTCCGTAACGATCTATGGCCTGGCTACAAGACGGGCGCTGGCATCGACGCGGCTCTGTGGTCCCAATTTTCGATACTGGAAGAAACACTCACGGCCCTGGGTGTCATGGTCTGGCCAATGGTCGAGTTCGAAGCCGACGATGCGCTGGCGTCAGTGGCGGCGTTCTGCGATCGGGACATGGACGTCGAACGCGTGTCGATCTGGACGCCAGACAAGGACTTGGCGCAATCAGTCCGCGGGACACGCGTCGTGCAGATGATTCGTCGCGGCAACGAAACGCGTGATGAAGCGGGAGTGGTGGCCAAGTTCGGCGTGTCGCCCGAATCGATTCCCGATTATCTTGCGTTGGTCGGGGACAGCTCTGACGGTTACCCAGGCCTATCCGGTTGGGGCGCGAAATCGACGGCGGCGGTGCTGGCGCGCTATCGTCACATCGAAGCCATCCCGGACGACTGGACCGCATGGGGCGTCAATGCCAGCGGCGCGGCGAGACTGTCGAAGACGCTCCGCGAGCGACGCGATGAGGCGCTGCTCTTTCGCACCCTGGCGACCCTCAGGAGCGACCTGCCGCTGCTCACCTCGACTGATGCCCTTCGCTGGACGGGGCCCACCGACGCATTTGCCCCGATCGCGGCGAGCCTCGATGCCGCGATTACCCAGGAGGTCCATCGCGACCGACCCGGAGGTCGCGTCACTGAGAGGGATTGAGGATGCCTGCGTATTCCTCTGGCGTGTCAACGTCTCTGAAGGCGTGGGCATCCTCCACCACAACGTCGCCAGCGGCCGACGCGTGGGCGCGCACGATGGGCTTGGCACCTTCCGAGGCGTTGGCGTGGCGCAGCGGCGAGAACAGTGCCCGGGACACCAGCACAGGATGTCCATGCTCGTCACCACGCACGGGACGTACGATCGGCGCGGCCGTGCAGTGAAAGCGCTGAACGACGTGGCGCACGGTGTCGGCTGACACCAGCGGCACGTCGACAAGTGTCATCAGCATCGCCTCAACCCCCGGACGGTCGACCGCATCGAGGCCGGCGAGCACTGACGAAAACTGCCCGGTGTGATACGCCGCGTTGACCACGACGCGGGCCGTGCCTCGGGTGCGCGCCAGATGCTCCGCCACAGCGGTGGCCTCGTGTCCCAGCACGACCACGATGTCGCGCACCTCGGCGTCGAGATACGTATCGACGATCGCCTGAACAAACGTGCGGCCATCTGGCAGCCGCAACAGGGCCTTGGGCCGGCCACCCATCCGCGTGGACAAGCCCGCGGCAAGGACGACAACGGGAATCACGAAGGCGATTGTAGGTCCTCGACGCCGTTCCCACGACCTCAACCGAACTCGAAGGGATCGCCGGCGACAACGGTCAGAGGGGCGAGGAACATGGCCGCTTCGCTTGACTTCCGCCAGATAACACGCCTAGACTTCCGCGATCTTCTGGCTCAGCTTGCGCCGGAACGGGACAGCCGGCGATGCGTCTCGTCGATTTCTCCGACCTCACTATCCGTTGCCGGCTGGTACGCCCTCGGGATGTCCCCGAGCGGTCGTAATCGGAGGACTTCGGGTATGCCGAACGGGACTATCGCCAGACTCCTTATCGACAAAGGCTTTGGCTTCATCCGCGACGAGGGCGGTACGGAGCACTTCTTCCACCGGAGCTCCGTCCGGCATACGGTGTTCGAATTACTCCGCGAAGGACAGCGCGTCGAATTCACGCCAGAGGATTCAGGTAAGGGACCGCGCGCTGGCGATGTTCGGTTGATCGAAAGCTAGCGCCAATGGCCGGCCCGGCGCCAAGCGCCCGGGCCGGACAAGCATCGCCCGCCGGTCAGGACAGTCCCATCCCTGCGAGGGTGGCACTCACGTCCCTGAGGTCGCTCAGTACCACGTCCGCACCGCTCGCCCTCAGTTCGTCGACGCTGTACCCGCCAGTCGCCACGCCGAGCGAGCGGGCTCCACCGGCGACGGCGACCGCCACATCGAGCGGCGTGTCGCCGATAATCACGACATCCGACGGGGACACTGCTGGGCCGCCGCTGTCCCGAACCCGCTGCAGCGCCACGGCCAACAGGGCGTTGCGATCGTGCGCTGATTCGCCGAATGCTCCCGAAGAAAAGAAGCGCCACAGGTCAAAATATTCGAGTTTGATGCGGGCGCCTGCTTCGAAGTTGCCAGTGAGCAGCGCCAGATGCGCATCCGTTCGCGTGTGGAGTGATTCGAGCACTGTCCGAATGCCCGGTAGTACCCCCTTCTGGGGCCCCGGCTCGTGGATCTCTCGCCCGAGGTGAGAGAGGTAACGATCGCGAAAACGATCGAGGGTTTCAGCATCACACTGAAGGCCGTGCATCGCGGCCATTTGCGCCACGATCCACGCATCGGTTCTGCCGGCCATGGAGATCGCACCCACCGCGTCCGGAATATCGAATAGCTCGCGCGCGGCGCTGGCCATGGCGCGGCCGCCCGCGCCGCCAGTGAGCACCAGTGTGCCGTCGATATCGAACAGCAGCAGCTTGATCATGATCGAAAGCCCAGTCGCGCAAGCAACCCTTCTCTCATGCGTCCAGTCGCCGGTTCGAGCGTCAAAGATTTCGAGGCCGCCGCCGATGCCCACTCGCGGTCCATCGTCAGAGTAAGCGCCGTCACCTCGCGCCGCTCGAGCAGAGCGCGGACCGCAACAGCCGTCGGAGTCACATCCGCGCGGTCAAGCGACGCGGAAGGATGCTCAAGCACCAGTAACGCCGGCGCCAGTGCCAACGCACGAGCCACGCGCAGGCGCAAACGGTCTACGGCACTGAGGCCGTGGCAGGGCCGATCCCAGAACGCGGGTGAAATACCCGCATCGGTGGCCAGTGCTTCAGCCTTGGCTCTGATGTCCGCCGGCGGTGGCTCGATGTCGAGCGTGAAGGGCATCGAGAGATTCTGAACGACGCTCATCGCCTCCAGGATCGCCGCCCGGTCACTGACGATCCCGTAGCGATCGAGCGAAGCGAGCCAGGAATCACTATCGGTGATATCCCTGGTCGGCTGGCCGAACATCGCCACGGTGCCGCTATCGGGCAGGACCCCACCTGTGAGCAAACTCACCAGGACTTCAGCGGCTGGCTGATCAAAGCCTATGAGCGCCACGTGCTCGCCCGCCCGCACCTGCAGACGTTCGATGCGCAACGGGCGCAGGGCGCCGTATTGCTTCGTGATGCCGACGATGTCAACAATGGGCGCAGACACGTAAGGAACTGGAAATTCAGGCGGCAGGATGAAGGAACATCACCTTGTGCGCGCTCCGAGTATGACCGACGCCGACCGCTCCGATCCAGCCTCGTCGTTCGTCAGTGCGTGGGTGGCAGGGCTGCCCGTACCCGAGCACGCGCGTGCGCTCGATCTGGCGACCGGTCGCGGCCGACACGCGGCGGTCGCCGCACGCGCCGGCTACCAGACGTTTATCGTTGACCGAGCGCTCGATGTGCTGTGCGACACCACGGCGCGCTTGGAGAGGCAAGGCTTCGCCGTGAAGGCATGGTGCGCAGACCTCGAAGTCACGCCTCTGCCGCGCAACTGGTTCGATCTGGTGATCGTGACGCGCTACCTGCAGCGCAGCCTGTGTCAGGCCATCACAGAGAGCCTGAGGCCTGGCGGAGTACTGATCTACGAAACCTTCACAGAGCGGCAGCGGCGGCATGGGCGTGGCCCCACGTCGCCGGAGTTCCTGCTGGCGAGCGGTGAATTGCCGAAACGGTTTCGCGACCTCGAGATGATGTTTTACGAAGAGGTGGACGAGCCTGAGGCGGTGGCGCGCCTGGTGGCTCGCGCCTCGACCAGGCGGTCATAGTCCTCGCGCGGCAGGGACACCTTTCCGGGCTCGCCGCCGCCGTGAGCGTCCTCAGCGTGGAAATCCGAGCCACCGGTCACAAGCAAACGGTACTGCCTGGCCAACCCAAGATAGCGGGCCGTTGCGGCGGCATCATGATCGCTGTGATAGACCTCGATGGCTGTGAGCCCGGCGTCGACATAGGTCGGGATCCAATCGTCGTGCTTGAGCAGTACTGGATGGGCCAGCGACGCAATGCCGCCGGCGTCATGAATGCACCCAAAGACATCCTCTGGCGTCGGGCCGATGCGCGGCACAAACGCGGGCTTACCAAATGCCAGCCAGCGGTTGAACGCCTCGGCAATACTGGGCACATAACCGGCGTCCACCAACGCGCGCGCAATCCACGGCCGTCCCGCTGCCTTTGTCGTGTCGGCTACTCCTGGACCGAGCACCGCCTCCGGATCGAGCACAACGCCGTGGGTGGCGAGTCTCGCCAGCATCTCGCGAACGCGCCCGATTCGCCCGGCGCGCTGTTCGGCCAAGAATCGCCCGAAGACTGCCGACTGCGGATCGATGAAGTATCCGAGCACATGCACGTCTCGCTCGTCCGTCACTGCCGACACTTCGATGCCGGTGACAAACTCCAGGCCACGGTCCGCACACGCAATTGCCGCAGCGGCACACCCGGCAAGCGTGTCGTGATCTGTCAGCCCGAGTACGGTGACACCCGCCCTGGCGGCACGAGCGACCAGGTCTTCCGGCGAATACTTGCCGTCGGACGCGTTGGTATGTGTGTGAAGGTCAATCAACGGAGGGGTGGACGACCGAAGGAGGAATCCGCCGTCCCTTTCGCAGGCCGAGCCGTTCTCGGAGTTTGTAGTATTCGCCAATCAGCAGATCGCGGTGCTCGCGCTCTTCTTCGGCAAACTCCATGAAGATCTGTTTACCTTCGGAGTCTTCGAAGCGCTCGCCGTACTTTCGAAAGAACTTGTGTGAGTCTCGCTCGCAGCGAATGCCAATGAGCAGCGCCTGAAGGTCCGTCACGCCGTCACCAAGCTGCTGCGTGCCCTCGGCGAAGATGCCGTTGGCCGCGCCCTTGAAGAAAAGAAAGGTTGGACGTGCTTCGAGATTCGGATCCTGCGTCAGCAGTTCGGCGTAGCGTCTTTCGAGTGTGCCGAGGTGTTCCTGCTCTTCCTTGGCAAGCGCGTCGAACACCATCTTGCCGCGCGCATCCCTCGTGATGGCGGCGGCTCGTGTATAGAAATCCAAACCGCTGCGCTCGGTGGCAATCGCCATGCGCAACGCATCGCGCGCAAACACCCGTTCGGTCGTCTCGCCATCCATGGGCGCCGCGCGCAGGCCTGTGCGGCATTCCTCGCACGTGCCGTAGATTTGGATCACGACCTGATCGGTCTCGAAATGCCGATCCGCAGCAATGTCTTCGAGCATCGATTCCACGTCAGAACTCAGGAATTCGGACGACGTGTGGCAGACGTTGCAGACAAGATGAAAATGGCGGGGATGACGGTAGGACGGCTCGAAACGCGAGCGACCTTCGCCGAAATCGACCTTGCGGGCGATTCCGGCGTCGACCATCCAGTGAAGGGTGCGATAGACGGTGGCGCGGCCAATCCCGGCATCCTCGGCGCGAACCAGATCGCAGAGATCATCTGCGCTTAGGTGTCCCTTCTGGCGAAGGAAGACATTAAGGATGCGGTCGCGTTTGCCGGAACGCTTCCCGCCGGCCGGACGCAGGCCGGAGAAATCCAAGGCGTTCGCTTTATTCGGTGGAGAACGAGGAGCCGCAACCGCAGGTCGAGGTCGCATTTGGGTTCTTGATGGTGAAACCACCACCGGTCACCGTGTCCACGAAGTCGACTTCCGCGCCGTTCAGGTAACGAACGCTAATCGGATCCACGAACAGTTTCACGCCATGGGACTCGTACACTTGGTCGCCAGCGCCCTGTCCGTTCTCTTCGATCATCAGGCCATACTGGAATCCTGAACAGCCACCGCCCTGGACAAAGACACGGAGACCGCTGCCGCCTTTGTTTTCTTCGGTCAGAAGCTCGCTGATTTTTGAGGCCGCCGTCTCAGATACGTTGATCATGGTCGATGTCTCCCTCGGATAGCCGCTGGAAGTATAGCATCCGCCCCTTCGGCCGAACCCTACGTTTTCGTGGCTGATTCACCGATCAGGCGAATCGGTTAAACATTGTTATATCAGCAGTTACGGCGATCGCCGGCATCGGGGGAAGGTCCGGACGCCGAACCTGCCGAGGCGAGCGCTCCCCTGCCTGTTTTGACGCCACCGCGCGACTGCCCGTTGCGTGCTAGCCCGCGACCATCGATTCAAGGTGCTGTCCGGACCGCTGCTCGACGTCCTTATGCAGGCTATTGCCATGCGCGTCCATCGTGACAATGGCCGGAAAGTCCTCGACCGTGAGATGCCACATCGCCTCGGGCGTCCCGAAGTCGAGGAGCGATACGCCATCGACCCGCTTGATGGCCCGCGCATAGAACTGGGCGGCGCCGCCTACCGCATTGAGATAAACAGCGCCGGACTCCTTCAGCCCGGCCAGCGTCTTTGCACCCATGCCACCCTTGCCCATTACCGCGCGCACGCCGTAGCGCTTGATGATCTCCGCCTGATACGGTTCCTCGCGAATGCTCGTCGTCGGCCCGGCGGCGGTGACGCGCCACGTGTTGCCGTCCTTGGCGACCACCGGTCCGCAGTGGTAGAGCACTGAGCCTCGTAAATCGACCGGCGGCTCGTGCTTCATCAGGTGCGCATGCACAGCGTCCCTGCCGGTAAACATACGGCCCGAGATGAGGACCACATCGCCCACCTTCAACGCGCGAACGTCGGCTTCCTGGAGCGGCGCGTTCAACCGCACTTCCTTGCCCGTCCTGGTGAAGCCGGCCTGATCGATCATGGGAATGATCGGATGCGAGGGATCGCGATAGAGCCACCCGTTGATGTCACCGCTTTCTGCGTTGAGTCGCACCCCAAGCCGGCGGAACGCCCAGCAGTCATACGCCACAGACACGAAGAAACTCGCCGGTAGCCGGTTGAGCGCGCCGATCTTGCACCCGATCAGCGAGACCTTCCCGCCGAACCCCATCGGGCCAATGTCGAGATTGTTGACAGTGGCCATGATCGACGCCTCGACCTCCGCCAGTCGCGGGTCGGCATTTGTATCGTCGAGCGTCCGGAACAACTGCTCCTTGGCGTGGAGGTAGCCAGAGGTGCGGTCGCCCCCGACACACACGCCAACGGCTCCAGGGGCACAGCCCTTGCCCTGGGCATTCCACACCGCGTGCAGAATGCACTTCCTCACACCGTCGAGCGAGCGATCGGCGCGCCCGAGGTGCGGCAGCTCCATCGGCAGCGCGTACTGCGCGTTGGTGTTCTCGCAACCACCGCCTTTTAGAATCAACTTGACTTCGATCTCGTCACGGTCCCACTGATCGAAATGGATGATTGGCGTGCCAGGGCCAAGATTGTCTCCGGAGTTCTCGCCGGTAATCGAATCGACGGAGTTGGGCCGAAGCTTGCCCCGGCGGGTCGCTTCCGCCACGGCCTCCCGAATCCGCGCGCGCATCCAGATCTGATTGGCACCAACCGGGACATGCACTTCGAAGGTCGGCATGCCAGTGTCCTGGCAGATGGCGCCTTCGTGGTCCACAGCAAGGTCGATGTTCTGGGCGATGATCGCCAGCGCCTGCGACGCACGGGTGCCGGCCGGCTCTGCGCCACGGGCCCAGCGCATCGCAGCGCGGACATCGGGGGGCAGTTCGGTCGAGGTCTTGACGATCAGTTGCAGCACACTGTCGAAAAATGAGGGAAGCATCTCTGCCCAGTATAATTTGCCTCATGACGTTCCGCACCGAGCGCGATTCGCTGGGCACGCTGAACGTCCCAGCCGACGCCTACTTCGGCGCCCAAACCGTCCGCGCCGTGGAGAACTTCCCGATTAGCGGCCTGCGCGCGCCAGCCGATCTCATTACCGCCACCATTCACGTCAAGCGGGCGGCCGCCGAGGCAAATCGGGGCCTGCGCCGGCTCGACGCCGACGTCGCGACTGCGATCATCGCCGCCGCTGACGAAATTCTCGGCGGGGCACTACGCGATCAGTTTGTCATCGATGTGTACCAGGCCGGAGCTGGCACCTCTCACAACATGAACGCCAATGAAGTGCTGGCCAACCGCGCCAGTGAACTCCTCGGCGGCGCGCGCGGCACCTACGACCGCGTCCATCCCAACGATCACGTCAACATGTCGCAAAGCACCAATGACGTGTATCCCACGTCCACGCGACTGGCGCTCCTGCTCGGTCATCACCGGCTGGTGACAGCAGCGCGCGCACTTGCGGGCGCATTCGATCTCAAAGCAGCGGCCTGGGCCGATGTCGTCAAGACCGGACGCACGCACCTGCAGGACGCCGTGCCGATCACGTTCGGCCAGGAATTCGGCGGTTACGCCGCGTGCCTGGCACGCGGTGCCGACGATGTTGAGGCGGCGGCGCACCAGTTGAAGGAGCTCAATCTCGGCGCCACGGCTGTGGGCACCGGCCTGAACGCGGGCGACGAGTTTCGGTTCCGCGCAATCGCTGATCTGGCCAAAGCCACGGGCCTCGATGTCCGGCCGGCAGACAACCTGTTCCGGGTCACACAGAGCATGGGCGACGTACTCGCGTATTCGGGTGCGATTCGCCGACTGGCGGTTGAATTGAGCAAGATCGCCAACGACCTGCGATTGCTCAGCATGGGCCCACGCGCCGGACTCTCGGAGATTCAACTGCCCGCCGTGCAGCCGGGCTCGTCGATCATGCCGGGCAAAGTGAATCCGTCGGTACCGGAGATGGTCAATCAAGTGTGCTTCCAGGCGATCGGGTGCGACATGACGATTGCCATGGCCTGCGAGGCGGGGCAACTCGAGCTGAATGTGATGATGCCGGTCATCGCGTGGAACGCGCTTCATGCCTCGTCGATCCTGCGGGAGGCGATGATCGCTCTGCGCCTCCGGACCGTGGAAGGACTGAACGTGAACTCGACGCGCGCACGGGACCTGCTCGATCGCAGCACAGCCACCGCGACCGCGCTGAGCCCCTACCTCGGATACGAAGCCACCGCTGAGATCGCAAAGGCGAGCATGGCGACAGGCCGCTCCATTCGGGATCTCGTCATCGAGCGCGGTCTCTTGAGCCGTGAGCAACTCGACGAGATCGGTTCGGTAGACGCCATGACCCGCGGCGGCATCGTCGGCCCCGGTAGAAGGGGCACGCCGACATGAGCATCGGGCCATCGGCGTCGGTCCGTGCGCTGGCCCTCAGCGGCATGGTGCTGATCGCCCCATTCGTCACCCACGCGGGACTACTGCGCTCTTGGACAATCGGACCGGCGCTCGCGTCGGCCCAGAGCGCGCAGCCGCAGGCCAGCCAGCGGAAGCCGCGCCTGTTCCCACCCGAGAACCTTGGTCTCCTCGAAGCACCCGACCGCGACGACTGGAACAAACCCGATTTGATCATGGACGCGCTTGGTATTGCCGATGGTGGTATCGTCGCCGACCTTGGGGCCGGGGGCGGCTGGTTCACCGTGAGACTTGCGAGACGTGTGGGGCCAAACGGCACCGTCTACGCGCAGGATATTCAGCCGCAGATGATCGAGGCCATCAATCGGCGAGTGCAGCATGAAGGGGTCCGCAATGTCAGAACAGTACTCGGCACGCCGACTGACCCCCAGCTCCCACCCGGGCTCGATGCGGTCCTGATTGTCGACGCGTATCACGAGATGGACGACCCGACGCGGCCGGACGTGGTGCGGACGCTGCTGACCCGCGTGGCCGCTGCGCTCAAACCTCAGGGGCGTGTCGGCGTTGTCGACTTTCTGCCTGGTGGCGGTGGGCCTGGACCAGGGACCGAGGATCGCGTGAATCCGGATGCCGTCGTACGCGCTGCAGAAGGAGCCGGCCTGCGGCTCCAGTCGCGCGCCGTGGTCCCGCCATTTCAGTTCATCCTGGTCTTCAGCAGGGCGCAGACTCCCGCCGCGTTGGGTCCCGGTAGTCGAGGAACGATCCGGCCGTGAGCACCCGCATTCCGACCGCGCTCACCATCGCCGGAAGCGACTCTGGCGGCGGGGCCGGCATTCAAGCAGACCTCAAGACCTTCGCGGCGTTCGGGGTCTACGGCACCAGCGCGATTACGGCAGTGACGGCACAGAACACCAAGGGTGTCATTGCGGTCCACGTATTGCCCTGCGACATCGTGACCGCGCAGATCGCGGCCGTGGCAGGCGATATCACCGTGCACGCCACCAAGATCGGCATGTTGGCCAGTGCCGCAATCGTTGAGGCCGTCGCCGCAGCCATCGAGGCATTCGCCTTGCCCCTGGTCGTCGTCGATCCGGTGATGGTGGCAAAGAGCGGCGACCGGCTGCTTGATGCGGACGCGGTCGCCGCGCTCTGCGCCAAACTGCTGCCGCGAGCCCTGGTCGTGACGCCGAACATCCCCGAGGCCGAAGCGCTGGCGTCGATGGCGATCACCAGCAGCAACGATGCCCGCGAAGCCGCGCGACGCATTCACCGGCTGGGCCCCAAGGCCGTCGTCATCAAGGGCGGACATGCGGAGGGTCACGAAGTCGTCGACCTGCTGTTTGACGGCCACGCCTTCCTCGAATTTCGGACGCCACGCATCGCAACCCGCAATACGCACGGCACCGGCTGCACGTTCGCCTCTGCGATCGCTGCGAACCTCGCCACGGGTTCGACACTGGCTGAAGCCACCGGCGAAGCGCAGCGGTATGTGGCAGGTGCCATACGCCACGGTCTGCCCATCGGGCACGGCCACGGCCCCCTCGATCACTTCTGGCAACGGCGGTCGAGGGCATCTAGCGTCTAGCCTCCAGCCCTTCACCCGCTCGGAGCCCTGAGCCAGGCCGAAGGGCAGCATCCCGCCTTGGCCCGCTATACTGATAGCGTGAGCACGCCCCTCCTGGCCATTGGCAGCGAGCCATTGGCAATCGATCGCCTCATCGTTGCAGTGTCCGATCGGGGCACGGCAACCGGGTCGGACGGGGCCGTGACGACATTCCTCGGCCTGGTACGCAACCACAATCTCGGCCGCGTTGTTACGCACCTCGAATATGAGGCGTACGAGGCGCTGGCGCTCCGAGCCTTCGAGCGCATCTCAGCGGAAGCCGAAACTCGGTGGCCCGGCGTCAGGCTCGCGATTCATCACCGGACTGGACGAATCGAGATCGGCGGCGCCAGCGTCGCAATAGCAGCGGCCTCGGCGCATCGCGGTCACGCCTTCGCCGCGTGCCGTTACTCGATTGAGCGCATCAAACAGATCGCGCCCATCTGGAAGCGCGAGTTCTTTGACGGTGGCGACATCTGGATCGAGGGCGCCACTGCCGATCCTGATGACGTGTCGGCGCGAGAGCAGGCGGAGCGCGTGTCGTGCGCGTGACGGTTCGCCTGTTTGCCAGGCTCCGCGACATCGCTGGCAGCGCAGAGCTGACCCGCGAGATCGGTGCAGACGCCTGCGTCGGCTCGGTCTGGCGATCATTGGTTGCGGAGTTTCCCGACCTTGCCGCCTATCAGCAGTCGATGTCGTCGGCCGTCAACGCCGACTACGCGCGCATGGACGATGCCGTTCACGATGGTGACGATGTAGCGTTTTTGCCGCCGGTATCTGGCGGCACCAGTTCAGGGATACCGTTGTGATATTCGACAAGCTGGCCGCCGTCGAGCGGCAATACGAAGAAATCGCCGAGCGCCTCGGTTCCGCCGAGCTGCAGTCGGACCCAACCGAATACCGGAAGCAGTCAAAGATGCTTGCGGAGATCGAGGAGACGGTCCAGCGCTTCCGTGAGTACAAGGACGTCGATCGCGGCGTTTCCGAAACCGAGGAACTTGTGGCCTCGGCCGACTCGGACATGCGCGAGCTCGCAGAAGACGAGCTCAAGAACTTGAAGGCTCGCCGTGAGGACCTGATCGCCCAGCTCAAGATTCTCCTCATTCCGAAGGACCCGAACGACGCCAAGAACGTCATGCTCGAGATTCGCGCCGGCACGGGCGGAGACGAGGCAGCGCTCTTCGCCGGCGAGCTATTTCGCATGTACACGAAGTACGCCGAGCGTCACGGCTGGCGGATAGACGTGATGTCGAGCAGCGAAACCGGGATCGGTGGATTGAAGGAAGTCATCGCCATGGTGGAAGGGCGAGGTGCCTACAGCAAGCTCAAGTACGAGAGCGGCGTGCATCGCGTCCAGCGCGTTCCGGCCACCGAAGCCGCCGGACGCCTGCACACCTCCACGGCCACAGTCGCGGTGCTACCGGAGGCCGAGGACGTCGACATCCAGATCAACGAGAAGGACCTCCGCATCGACACTTTCTGCTCGAGCGGGCCGGGTGGTCAGAGCGTGAACACCACCTACTCCGCGGTCCGCATCACACACCTGCCGACTGGAGTGGTCGTCTCGCAGCAGGACGAGAAGTCGCAAATCAAGAATAAGGCGAAGGCCATGAAGGTGCTCAAGTCCAGGCTGCTGGACATCGAGACCCGAAAGCAGCAGGACGCGATTGCCAAGGACCGCCGCAGCCAGGTCGGCACCGGCGAACGCTCGGAGAAGATTCGCACCTACCACTTCAAGGAAAACCGCATCACCGATCACCGCGTGAACTTCACCCTGTACCGGCTTACCGACGTACTCAACGGCGACCTCGAAGAAGTACTCGACCACGTCATCACCTTCTACCAGAGCGAGAAGCTGAAAGACGCGACGGCGGTCTCCTGAGCACCATACACGAGGAAATTGCCATCGCGAGGCAGGTGCTGCGCACGGCCGGGGCCACAGCGTCCGAGGCGACACTCGACGCTCGCCTGTTGGCGCAGCACGCCCTCGGCTGGGACGCCGCCAAGCTCCTCTCGGCGGGTCTGGACCAGCCGACGCCCGCCTTTGTCGAACGCTTCACCGCCCTGGTCGCGCGACGGGCCACACACGAACCGCTGGCCTACATCGTTGGCGTCAAGGAATTCTGGAATCTGGCCATCGCGGTGTCGCCGGATGTGCTGATTCCTCGGCCAGAGACTGAACTCCTCGTCGAGGTCGCACTCGATCGACTGCGAGGCCCACTGGCGAACCACGCCCTGGTCGCAGACGTCTGTACTGGCAGCGGATGCGTTGCGATCGCGCTGGCCGTGGAACGACCGGACATTCGGATCATCGCCACCGATATCTCGGAGCCAGCGCTGGCGATCGCCGCACAAAACGCCGTCAGGCACGGCGTGGCTGACCGCATCCGCTTCGTTCGCACAGACATCCTCACGGGCATCACCGAAAGGTTGGACCTCATCGTTTCGAATCCGCCATACATTCCGCTCGGCGATCGGCCTGGCCTGCAGGCGGATGTGCGCGATTTTGAACCACCGCTCGCGCTCTTCGGTGGCAATGATGGGCTGGATGTCACGCGGGCACTGGCGGAGCATTCGTCCGTGCGCCTGAAGCGCGGGGGCACACTGCTGTTCGAGTGCGGCGCCGGCCAGGAGCGTGGTGTGCGCGAGTTGATCGCCAACGCCGCCCCGCTCACAATGCAGGGGATCAGAAGCGATCTGCAAGGGATTCCGCGCGTCGCCATCGCTCGGCTGCCCGCAGCGGCCGACGCCTGACGACAGACGCGCAGTTCACGCCCGGGGGTCACCGATGTCGACGTGCCTGTTTTGCCGAATCATCCGCCGTGAGATCCCGGCATCCATCGTCTACGAAGACGATCGGATTCTCGCCTTCAACGACATCGAACCACGGGCGCCGATTCACGTCCTGGTGATCCCCAAGCGTCATCTCGACAGCCTCAACGCGGCCACGGACACAGACGATGCCCTGCTCGGGGCATTGACGCGCGTCGCGGCGCACATCGCCGCTGAGCGCGGCATCGCGGAGACCGGTTTTCGGACGGTGTTCAACACCAACCGGGATGCCGGCCAGACCGTGTTCCACCTCCACCTACACCTGCTTGGCGGCCGCAGCCTTTCGTGGCCTCCTGGATAGGAATCCGGACGAGGCTCGCGCCTCGGCGCTCGAGGCCGTTCAACCACCGCCACTCACCAACGACTGAAGAGCTATCGCCCCTCGTACGGTCCGGCGACAACAAGCGCGGCGCGCCCAGGGTCCAAATACCGCCGGGCCAGATCGCGTACGTGATCAGCAGTGACTGACCCGAGCAGATCGAACAACCGCAGGTCATAGTCGAGCCCGAGTGCGAAGAACTCGCAGGTTGTCAGAAATTGCGCAATTCCCTCATTGGTTTCAAGCGCGCGCGGCATAGAGCCAGTCATGTACTGGCGACAGTCGGCTAACTCTTGCGCCGTGATGCCGCCCTTCGCCAACAGCACGAGTTCTTCGTCGATCGCACGGATCGTTCGCTCGACATTGGCGGCGCTCACACCTGCGCGAACCACTAGCGGTCCAGGGAGGATACTTGGATCGAATGTGCTCGACGCGTAGTAGGCCATGCCCTGCCGTTCGCGAATGTTCTCTCCCAGCCGGCCACCCATGGCGTAATTGCCGAGCACCACGTTGAGCAGCCAGAAGGCGTAATAGTCCGGATCGTTCCGCGTGATCGTGGTGAAGCCGTACGCAATGTCGGCTTGCGACTTGTTCATCATCGGCAGGACGAGCTGGCGTCGCGCCACCGCCTGAGTCACGCGCGGCAGCGCTGGCGCCGACGTCTCCGCCTTCGACCAGGGGCCAAAGACTTCATTGGCAACATCACTAGCGAGGGCCGGGGTGAGTGCGCCAACGACAGACACAATCAGTGACTGTGGTGCGAAATGCGCCGCGTGCAGCGCGAGCAATGAATCACGGGACAGGGTCTCGATGGTCTCCGCCGATCCCTTCGACGGACGCCCATAGGGATGCGACGCGCCATAGAGGAGTGCCATCAGTCCCTCGACGGCGCGCACGGCCGGGCTGTCGGCGTCCTGACGAATCTGTGTGATGACCTCGCCCTTCTGAATCGCCAGTTCCGAATCCGGGATCGATGGGGCTCTCACGATGTCGGCCAGAAGCCCAAGCACGTGGGAAAAATCAGCCTCGAGGCACGTACAGGTCAGCGTCATGAGGTGGCGAGTGACGCTCACGGTGAGCGATGCCCCGCGGTCCTCAAGGCCTTCGGCGATGTCAGCAGCGGACCTGGTCATGGTCCCGCGATCGATCACTTTGCCGAGTAAGTAGCTGGCGCCGATGGTGGCGTCCGGGTCGCAGATCGATCCCGCCCGCATCGACAACTGAATCGTGACGGCTGGGGTCTTGCGGCTCTCCTTGCTCAATACGACGACGCCGTTGTTCAGCACGATCCGCGTCGGCAACAAGCCGGGGGGACGCGCGCTCACGACGGGAAAGTCGGAGAGCCGTAGGCTCATGACAAGGGCTCGAATCGACCGATGGTGCGGTTGTCCACGGTCAGCATCCGGGAAGCGATAGCCGAGACGTCGTCAATCGAAACGGCGGCGATCGTTTGCGGTAGCGCCTGGAACACCTCGGCACCGTCGATGACGTCGAAATAACCGAGTTGATGCGCGATGTTGGTGATGCTGTCGGCGTCGAAGACCAATCGGGCCTGCAACTGCGCCTTCGCGCGCGTCAGCTCCTCAGCAGTTATGCCATCGCGCCTCACCAGGCCAAGCGCTTCGAGCAGCGCCTGCTCGACAAGGTCAAGCGAGATGCCGTCTGTGGCCGTCACGGACACGGAGTAGAGAAACGGTTCAGCAGTCGGCAGCATCGCACCGAATACAGCCGATGCAAGACCGCGCGCCACCAGCGCCCGATAGAGTCGGGCCCTGCGCTGTGGCGGTGGCCATCGGAAACTGCTCCAGAGGTTCACACCCTTGGCACCGGTGAGCACCGCGTCGAGCAAGAGCGCCGGCACGAACTGCGGGTCGCACACGGCGGGCGCGTGGTAGCCCACCTTCAGGTACGCGGCCGTCCCCTCCTTGCGAAGTGTGACGCGGCGCTCGCCGGTCTGCTCAGGTTCAACCGTGCGACTTCGAGCGACGTGCGCGCCAGAGGGAATCGTCCCAAAGTGCGCACCCACCTTCGTTAGCGCTTCATCGGCGTCGACATCGCCGACGATCACGAGAGTGGCGTTGTTCGGCACGTAGTGGCGGCGGTAGTAGTCAAACAGATCCTGCCGCGTCATCGTCTGAAGGTCGGAGAGCCACCCAATCGTCGGGTGCCGATAGGGATGGGACTTGAACGCGGTGGCGGTCAGCTCCTGGTCGAGCAACTGGTCCGGATCATTTTCGCCGCCCTGCAACTCGGAGATAATGACGGTCCGCTCGGACTCACAGTCGTTAGCGTCGTACACGCAGCGAGCCATCCGCTCTGCCTCTATGAACAGCATGCGATCGAGCGCATCGCGCGTGGCTGTCTGGGTGTAGGTGGTCTGGTCGATCCAGGTATAGCCGTTCCAGGTGCCACCGAACTGTTCAATGATGCCCTTGATGGCCTCGCGCGGGATGTTCTCGCTCCCTTTGAAATTCATGTGCTCAACCCAGTGAGAGGCGCCGGTCAGTCCGGGGCGCTCGTCCCTTGAACCGACCCTGTACCAGCACCAGACTGACACCAGAGGTGCAGTCCGCTCCTCCTGAATCAGGACACGAAGGCCATTATCGAGGGTCGCCGAGCGCACCACGGGGGACCGCCGAGCATCTGCATGGATCGCCACCAAGTCATTATAAAATCAGCAGATACCCATGCCTGAGTGGAAAGACACCGTCAACCTGCCGCGCACCGACTTCCCGATGAAGGCCAACCTGCCGACGAGCGAACCCGAAACGCTCGCGCGCTGGTCCGCCATGGGTCTCTACGGGAAGATTCGAGCCCGCCGCGCCGGCGCGCCGAAATTCGTGCTGCACGACGGCCCGCCCTACGCCAACGGCAATATCCACATGGGAACGGCGCTCAACAAGATCCTCAAGGATTTTGTCGTCAAGTCGCGCTCGATGGCCGGCTTCGACGCGCCGTACGTGGTCGGTTACGACTGCCATGGTCTGCCGATTGAACTGAAGGTCGACCGCGAACTCGGTCCCAAGAAGCGGGAGATGACGACGGCCGAGTTCTGCCGGGCGTGCCGTGCCTACGCTGAGCGCTTCATCGACAAGATGACATCGCAGTTCGAGCGCCTTGGCGTTCTGGGCACCTGGGACGAGCCCTACCTGACGATGGATTTCCGCTATCAGGCCGCGATCGCGCGCGCCTTCGGTAAGTTCGTCGAGCAGGACCTCGTTTACAAGGGTAAGAAGCCGGTCCACTGGTGCATCCACTGCCGAACGGCCCTGGCGGAGGCGGAAGTCGAGTACGCCAATCACGTTTCGCCGTCGATCTACGTCGAATTCCCGATGACGGCGGCCGGCGCGACCGAGCTGGCACGTCGAGTGCCGGCGCTAGCCGGCAGGCAAGTCTCGGTCCTCATCTGGACGACAACCCCATGGACGATCCCGTCGAACATGGGCATCGCGTTTCATCCGGAGCTCGAGTACGGCACGTACGACGTCGAGGGTAAGACCATCATCGTGGCGGAGGGACTTGCGGAGCGTGTGTCCGCCGCCATCGGTAAGCCATTCGGGTCGCCTGTGGCCAAGGTGGCCGGCGCGACGTTCGAGGGCCTGAGATTTCAGCATCCTCTCTACGCGCGGGAGTCTGCCGGTGTGCTGGCCGACTACGTCACGCTCGACGCTGGCACCGGCGCCGTGCATACCGCACCGGGGCATGGAGCGGACGACTTCGCCACCGGCATGAGGTACGGCCTGGAAATCTACGCACCAATTGGCCCAGCCGGTCACTTCCTCGACACGGTCGAACTATTTGGTGGCCTGCGGGTCAATGAGGCAAACGCGAAAGTGCAAGAGGCGCTCGCTGCGCGCGGACGGCTGTGGCACCAGGAGCCCTTCACCCACCAATATCCGCACTGCTGGCGCTGCCATCATCCGGTGATCTTCCTGGCGACGTCACAGTGGTTCATCTCGATGGACGGGACGACGCTGTCATCCGCCGGTGGCAAGACGCTGCGCGAAGCAGCCATCGATCAGATCGATCACCAGGTCCGCTGGATTCCCGGCTGGGGTCACGACCGCATCTACAACATGGTGACGAACCGCCCGGACTGGTGCATTTCGAGGCAGCGCTCCTGGGGCGTCCCAATTCCGGCGCTTGATTGCACGGCGTGCGGCGAGGCTGTCACGTCCGGGGCGATCGTGGCGACAGCCGCCCAGGTATTCGAGCAGTACGGCGCGGACGCCTGGTACGAACGACCCATTGAGGAATTCATCCCACAGGGGTTGGCGTGCATCAAGTGCGGCGGCACCGCCTTCGTGAGGGAGCTGAACATCCTCGACGTCTGGTTCGACTCCGGCTCCAGCCACGAAGCCGTGCTGTCAGTCCGCCCGGAGCTGACGTGGCCAGCGGACATCTATCTTGAAGGCAGCGACCAGCATCGTGGCTGGTTCCAGAGCTCGCTCTTCGTCGGCCTTGGAACGCGCGGACGGGCGCCATTCCGCCAGGTGCTGACGCACGGCTTCCTGATCGACATGGAAGGCGTAAAGATGTCGAAGTCGCTCGGCAACACCATCGAGGCGGAGCAGGTGGTAAAGCAGAGCGGCGCCGATATCCTCCGGCTCTGGGTGTCGATGAGCGACTACCGGGGCGAGATTCGCGTCAGCAACGAGATCCTCGCGAGAGCAGCGGAAGCGTACAGAAAACTGCGCAATACCCTCCGCTATCTATTGTCGAACCTCTACGACTTCGCACCCGCGCAGGACGCCGTGCCTGTCGGCCAAATGGAAGAAGTTGATCGCTACATCCTTGGGCGCTACGCCGAGGTCGCGATTCGGGTACTCGATGCCTATGACGCCTACGACTACGGCGCGATCTTCCAGGCGCTCAACGGCTTCGCCAGCGGGGACCTCAGTGCCATCTACGCGGATATTTCGAAAGACCGGCTCTATACTTTCGCGGCAAAGTCGCGCGAACGCCGCTCAGGCCAGACAGCCATGTTGATCATGGCCGACGGCCTGACGCGATTGCTCGCACCAATTCTGTCGTTCACGGCAGACGAGCTCTGGCGCCATCTGCCACTGCGGGACACTGATTCAGTTCACGAGACGACGTTTCCGGAGACCGCCTTCCTCGACAGCATGATTGACCGCGAATTGCTGGATCGTTGGGCGGCACTGGTTGCCGTCAGAGTACGCGTGCTCGCGGAAATTGAGCCGCTGCGCAAAGACAAGCGCATCGGTAGTTCGCTGCAGGCGCGCGTCGTGATTACTGCACCGGCCAGCGAGCTCGCGCACCTCCGCGCCTCGGAGTCATTGCTCCCCTCGCTGTTCATCGTCTCTGAAGTGGAGCTTCGTGAGTCCGCTGGCGAGACAACCATCACGATTGAGCGCACGAGCGGGACCAAGTGCGAGCGATGCTGGCGATATGTGCCTGAGGTGTCTGCGGCGCCAGAACTGCTCGGCATCTGCCCTCGCTGTGAGGACGCACTCGCTGGAGCGGTACATGTCTGACGCCGCGGCGCTCGACGGGCGCCGCCCGCGGCGGCTCGAGCTCTGGATTCCACTGGCGGTCATCATCACCGACCAGTGCGCGAAGTATCTGATTCGGCGCTCATTGGCCGTACACGAAAGCATTCCAGTGCTGCCGGGATTCCTCGATTTCACCCACGTCAGGAACACCGGTGCGGCATTCGGAATGCTGGACGATCTCAACTTTCCTTTCAAGACCGCGATCGTCGGGGTCGTAGCGGCCAGCGCGCTGGTGGCGGTGACGCTCTATTCGCGCACGTTGTCACACGGCCAGCTGTTGGCGCGCATTGGCCTGGCACTCATCGTCGGTGGCGCCGCCGGCAACCTCGTCGATCGACTGACAGTTGGGTCTGTCGTCGACTTCGTCGACGTCTACTGGCGCAACTGGCATTTCTGGGTCTTCAACGTTGCCGACTCCGCCATTTCCATCGGTGTCACGGTGATGATTTTCGACATGCTCTGGACGAGCACTCATGTATCCACGACTGTTTGAACTCGGCCCAATCACGGTCTACACCTACGGCGTCCTGCTTGCCGCGGCGTACCTGCTCGGCCTGCAACTGGCCATGAAACGAGGCCTGGCTCGGGGCCTGGACCAGGCGCGGGTGATGGACCTCGGCATCTACATCATCATCAGTGCGCTGGTCGGCGCCAAGCTGCTGCTGTTCATCACGGACTTCGGGTCGTTCATGGCCGACCCGCGCTCGCTGTTGGAGCTCGCTCGATCGGGCGGCGTGTTCTATGGCGGACTTATTCTCGCGGTCACCGTCGCGCTGCTGTACATCAGACGCATCGGGCTGCCACTGTGGACCACGTGTGACGTGTTCGCGCCGGGCATTGCGCTGGGCCATGTGGTCGGGCGTTTCGGCTGTCTTTTCGCCGGGTGCTGCTATGGAAAGGCGACGTCGGTGCCCTGGGCCATCACGTTCAGCAATCCCTTCGCGGCGGCGAACGTTGGGACACCGCTCAACGTGCCACTTCACCCGACGCAACTATATGAAGCCGGCGCGGAGGGTGCCATCCTGCTACTACTGCTGGCCACAGAGAGGCGAGGCGGGCGGTATCCGGGGCGTACGTTCTGGCTCTACCTACTGCTGTATGCGGCGTCCAGGTTCATCATCGAGTTCTACCGCGGGGACCCGCGCGGTGCGGTACTGATGTTTTCAACGTCTCAGTTCATCTCACTTATCCTGGCGCCCCTGTCAGTCGTGATGTTGTTCGCACTACGCGGCGGAACTGACCCGGCTCCAAAGACCATACGCAAGGCGGCATAGCCTGTCATCAACACTTCGCCTGACTGTTCCCGAAGAGAGCGATGGCCAACGCCTCGACCTCTTCCTCGTCTCGGTGCTCGCCGAGCAATCGCGCTCGCAGATTCAGCGGCTAATCAAGGAAGGCCAAGTCACGATAGACGGACACGCCGCCAAGGCGAACCTGGGAATGAAACACGGGCAAGACGTCGACGTCACTCTACCTGAACCGATCGAGTCGGCCCTCAGGCCCGAGCCTATCGATTTGCGGATCGTATACCAGGATTCTGATTTGATCGTCGTCGACAAGCCAGCCGGCATGGTTGTGCACCCGGCAGCTGGCCACAGCTCAGGAACGCTCGTGAACGCGCTCCTCCATCACGTGACAGATCTCAGTGGCGTCGGCGGGGAGAAGCGGCCAGGTATCGTCCACCGTCTCGATCGAGGCACCTCTGGGATCATGGTCGTCGCCAAGAACGACCGCGCGCACGAAGAACTGGCGCGGCAGTTTCACGACCGCGAAATCGAAAAGGACTACCTGGCGCTGGTGTGGGGCGTGGTGCAACCAGGTCGGCGCATCGACCTTCCGATCGGTCGCGATCCGGTCGAACGCAAGAAGATGTCTGCGCGAGCCAGGCGCAGCCGGGAAGCAGTCACACGCATCGTGCGAGCGGAACACATTAACCCGGCAATCACGCTGGCGCAGATTGCGATTCATACAGGGCGCACGCACCAGATTCGGGTCCACCTCAGCGCCATCGGCCATCCGGTCGTCGGCGATTCACTGTACGGCGGCGTGCATCGGCGCGTGCCGGGTGATATCAAAGCCGTGTTGCGTCTCGAGCGTCCTTTTCTCCACGCGGGCCGCCTGGTATTCAAGCATCCCGCCGACGGCCGCCGCATGGAGTTCATCAGCGAGCTCCCGGACGACCTTCAACATGTACTCGACGAGCTACGGGCGCGCCATCCGAAGGCCGAGGACTCGTAGGCCGTGTCTGTCGTCTTCAAGGGGCGCGTGTTCTCGGTGGAAGTGACTCGGAAGCGCTTCCCAAACGGACGGGAACACGAGGTCACGCTTGTGCGTCACCGACCGTCGGTGGTGATCGTGCCGATGACGAGTGATGGAGACGTGATCCTCATCCGTCAGTACCGCGCAACCGTAGATCAAGAGCTATGGGAAGTGCCTGCCGGCAGCATGAACGAGGGCGAGAGTGCGGAAGAGGCAGCCGCAAGGGAATGCGAAGAAGAAATCGGGCTGGTGCCTGGCTCACTAGAGCGCATCCGCGGGCTGTATCCCGCGCCGGGGTTCTGTGACGAAGAGTTAATTTTCTTCGTGGCGAGACACCTCGCCCCGCCGGCGGCCGACTCCACGCGTCGGCCGGACGAGGACGAGTACATCGAGTCAAGAACTGTGACACTCGCCGAGGCCAGGGCTATGGTCGCACGCGGCGACATTATCGATCTCAAGACTGCGTATGGGCTCACACTGGTGTGAACCGGCGCAGGCAACGGCCGCTTCAGTCCTTCGTTAGGCGCGGTGGGGCACCTGCGCGGCAGCCCGGGAAGACTTCTTCGACGGCTTGATGATATCGGTGGACAGCGGTTGCAGGGCGAGCGCGATCACCTCGTCAATCGTTGACACAAGATGCACCACCAGCCCTTTCCGCAACTCCGGTGTCAGATCCTCATTAACGTTCTTGCCGTTTTGCTTCGGCAAGATCACTTCGTGGATGCCGACACGTCGGGCAGCCAGCACCTTTTCCTTGATACCACCGACAGGGAGGACGCGCCCAGACAACGTGATTTCCCCGGTCATCGCCACATCGCCACGCACGGGTCGTCCGGTCAATTGCGACACCATGGCCGTCGCCATCGTGACACCGGCCGACGGACCATCCTTCGGAATGGCGCCCGACGGCACGTGCACATGGATCTCGGCGTTCTTGAAGAAGTCAGGATCGATGTTGTATTCGCGCGCGTGCATGCGAATCCACGAGAGAGCGGCGCGGGCGGACTCCTTCATGACATCACCCAGCTGACCCGTGAGCGTCAGCGAACCAGTGCCGGCCATTCTCGATACTTCGACGAAGAGCACCTCACCGCCAACCGACGTCCAGGCCATGCCAATCGCGACTCCGGGGTCCTTCGTACGCTGTTCCATCTCCTCGTCAAGAAACCTCGGCGCACCAAGCATCTCGACAACGACCTGCGTAGAAACCGACACCGTTGCCTGATCCCCTTCGGCCCGGCGACGGGCCGCCTTGCGGCAGATGGCGCCAATCTCCCGCTCGAGGCTTCTGACTCCAGCCTCGCGTGTGTAGCCGCGGATGACCTGGCGCAGTCCTTTCTCGGAAAAAGTGATCTGCTCTGAGGTCAAGCCGTGGTTCTTCACTTGTTTGCCCACTAGATGCCGCGTGGCGATCTTGAGCTTTTCCTCCTCCGTGTAGCCTGCAATCTCGAGGACTTCCATCCGATCGCGCAACGGGGCCGGAATCGGATCCATCACGTTGGCAGTCGTGATGAACAGGACCTCCGAGAGGTCGAACGGCACGTCCAGATAATGATCGCGGAACGTGTTGTTTTGTTCCGGATCGAGCACTTCCAGCAGCGCTGACGACGGGTCGCCTCGAAAGTCCGAACCGAGCTTGTCGATCTCGTCAAGGATGAACACCGGGTTCTTTGATTCGGCGCGGCGCAGTCCTTGGATAATCTGGCCAGGCAGCGCGCCAATGTAAGTGCGCCGGTGCCCTCGGATTTCAGCCTCGTCGCGCATGCCGCCCAGGGACACGCGCACGAACTTTCGACCGAGCGATTCTGCGATTGAGCGCGCGAGCGACGTCTTTCCAACTCCGGGTGGTCCCGCAAAGCAAAGAATCGGTCCCTTTAGGGACGGATTCAGCTTTCGAACCGCGAGGTACTCAAGGATGCGGTCTTTCGCCTTTTCGAGTCCTGTGTGATCGGCGTCGAGCACGGCTTTGGTGTGCGCCAGGTCGATCGTTTCTTCCGTGCGCCTCGTCCACGGCAGCGCGACCAGCCAATCGACATAGGACCTGGAAACCGTGTATTCGGCGGCGGCCACTGGCATCTTCGAGAGTCGATCGAGCTCCCGGAGCGCTTCCTTCTTGACAGCCTCTGGCATGCCCGCGGCTTCGATCTTTTCGGCGAGTTCTTCGACCTCCTTGGTCTGCTCGTCGCCCTCACCCAGTTCCTTCTGGATCGCCTTCATCTGCTCGCGCAGGAAATACTCGCGCTGGTTCTTCCCGACTTCGGACTGAACCTGCGACTGGATCTTCGAACCCAGCTCGAGGACTTCCAGCTCCTTGATCAGGATGCGATTGAGGTTGTCCATCCGTGTCCGGATGTCGAGCGTGTCGAGCACCTCCTGCTTCACGGCCGTGCTGATGGTGGTAAGACTCGAGGCTATGAAGTCTGCGAGCCGCCCCGGTTCCGTGATGTTGACGGCGAGCGTTTGGAGGTCGTCCGATAGCAAGGGTGACAGCGAGACTACTTGCTGGAAGTTCGTCTTGATGTTCCGAACGAGAGCGTCGATCTCGAGGCGGTCGTCGGCGTTGGTGCCCTCGTTCGCGGCCTGCACTCGCGCGCGAAGGTATGGCTCGGTCTGAGTAAGTTCTTCGAGAGTCAGGCGCGCTAGCCCCTGAACGATCAGCCTGAGGCTGCCGTCGGGAAGCTTGAACATCTTGTGGATGTGGGTAGCCGTGCCAATTCGGTACAGGTCGCCGGAACCAGGTTCCTCGGTGGCCGCGTCCCGCTGAGTGAAGACGGCGATCAGCTTGCCGCCAGCAATGGCATCGTCGATGAGACGGACGGAACTTTCCCGCGCCACCGCGAGTGGCATGAACGAGTGCGGAAACAGCACCGTATCCCGAAGCGGGAGGACCGGCAACTCGGCTGGGATTTCGAGGGGCCGATCGCCGATGGATAGTTCTTCGGACTTGAGGTCCTCAGGGTCGCTCATGGTGAACCTCCTCAGCGAACGTCGATCACCTGATCTCACACGCGTGAACGGGAGAGCCACGCCTGCGGAGGCAATAGGGGAATTCTACGTGCAGTTGTGATGGAAAGACGCCGGTGGGAGGCGTGGGCCCCGCCACCGGCGGGGCCCCCAGGACGCCGGCTGTATTAGACGTCGAGAAAGAGCGATGAAGAACCGCGGCGGCTCGCCATCTGGCGATCACGTTTCTCGGCGACCTCTCGCGCTTCTTCGCAGTCTTTGCAGCGAACAGCGAACGGCAGCGCGCGCAGGCGCTTTTCGGCGATTTCCTCGCCGCATTCAAAGCAATTCCCGTAGTTGCCGTTCTCAAGACGCGTCAGGGCATCGTTAACCTTGTTCAGCGTCTCGGACTTCATCTGGATGAGCGCAAACTCAATGTCATCCTGGATGTCAGCCTCGGAGCTCTCGACGGCGTCGAACACTTCGCTCTTTCCGCTGCCTTCGGACCGCACATCGCGAATCTTGCCCTGGACCGCCGCATGAATTTCGCGTTGCCGGTCTTCCAGCATTCGCTTGAGCTCCGAATATCGAGAGCGTGGTTCCACCACAACCGCCGTTGCTGTCTTCTTCGTCCCCTTCTTCATGACGCCGCTCCTTCCACTCCCGGATCCGCCGGGTCGCCGCAAGACTTCACTGATTAAGATTGCTGTCTGGTATGCAAACGAATTGCCATACATTAGATCAATTAGAACAACAGTTCAATAACTATCTTCGCGGAGTCAAACGGACCAAGCCAAGCCGCCGGACCTCCCAGAGTTCGGACAGTGAGGCGGCAACAGATTCAGACCGGCAAATAGCGGTGGCAAGAGCACTTGGACTATCAGGGCTAGTTAGAATCTTGGCCGGACGCTCGGCCCGAGTTGCCAATTTAGACGCTGAAGTCGGCTCAAGAGTTCGGACGCTCGACGTTGCGAACTGTCCGCTTTCATTGACAGGGGGCGGACTTGGCAAGCTACGAGGATTCTCGAACAAATACAGGAATGGCGAAAGCGGTGACGCAAAATTGACACGTCTGTCGCCGGGGCCGGAAGGACCACGGCGCTTGGCGTCACCGCTGGTGGCCCTGCGCGAGGCGCGGCGAGACAAGAATCGTGCGCTATACTCAGAGTTTTTCAAGTCAGGGATTTAGGGCTCCGGTCAAGAGGACGAGGATTATGGCGAAGCAGTGCGAAGTGTGCGGAAAAACCCCAAAGGTCGGACGACAAGTTAGCCACGCGCACAATGTGAGCGCGCGGCGGTTTGAGCCGAACCTTCAACCCGTGCGGGCAATGATCAATGGCGGCGTGCGCAGGATCCGCGTCTGCACACGATGCCTCCGCTCCAACAAGGTCGTGAAGGCGGCGTGAAACAGGCGATCAGCAGCCCCGGGGCACCCAAGGCCATCGGCCCGTACTCCTCGGCGCTGCGCGCCGGCCATATTTTGTTCGTGTCGGGGCAGATCCCGTTCGACCCTGTGACTGGAACGATGGTGGACGGTGACATCGCCGCTCAGGCCCGGCGGGCTCTTCAAAACGTGGGCGCGCTCCTTGAGGCCGCCGGTTTCTGTTTCTCGGACGTGGCTCGAACGACGGTTTTCCTCGCCGACATGAGCGACTTCGAGGCGGTAAACGACGTTTATCGCACGTTCTTCAGCGAACCCTATCCCGCGCGCTCGACGGTGCAAGCCGCCCGTCTACCCCGCGACGCCCGCATCGAGATCGACGCGATTGCGGTCGTATCGGCGTAGCCGCTAGTTCGTGATACCACGCGGACTATTCCGCCGCTCGACATCGAGCACTCCCTTTACAGTCTTCAGAGACTTGATCACCCGCTCAAGGTGGTGGAGGTCGCTGATTTCGATAGTCACGTCGATTCTCGCGTGCTCTTCGCCGACGCTGGTCCGGGCCTCCATGTTGCGTATGTTCGCATTCATGTCGGCGATCTGCGCAGAGACTTCAGCAAGCACGCCTTTCCGCTCTTCGACAACGATCGTCAGCTTCACTTCGTAGGCCGGGGACGCGCCCTGGCCACTGTCCTTTTCCCATTCGACCTCCATCCGCCTTTCTGGGTCGTACATCAGGTTCACCACGTTCGGACAGGTGGCAGAGTGAACGGATACCCCCTTGCCTCGGGTAATGTAGCCGATGATCTTCTCTCCTCGAATCGGATTACAGCATCGCGCGCGGAACACAAGGACATCGTCAGCTCCCCGAACTCTGATCTTCTCTGAGTCGCCGGAGCCAGAGGCGCGCTTGACCGCGGCCGTCACAACGCCGTCCGGGGCCCTCTCCTTCAGACGGTCGGACGGCACCAGTTTGCCAAGTACCTGCCTGGCGGACACGGTGCCGTAGCCGATGAGCGCGAATAGGTCGTCCGCCGTTTTGACCCCGGCGTCTGCGAGCACCTCAGCAAACGCAGCGTTTTCGAAGAGGCCTTTTGCACTGACGTCGAACCGGCGCAATTCTTTGTCGAACACTCTGCGGCCAAGGTCGAGGGCGCGGGAGCGCTCCTCAATGCGAATCAGGTGCTTGATCTTGTAGCGGGCGTGCGAGCTGACGACGAAATTGAGCCAGTCGCGGCTCGGCTTATGACCGGCCTGTGTGATGACCTCAACGATGTCACCATTCTTGAGGCGCGTGCGTAGCGGTACCATCTTGCCGTTGACGCGAGCACCAACACACCGATGCCCCACATCCGTGTGAATCGAATAGGCAAAATCGATCGGCGTCGCACCTCTGGGAAAGGCCTTCACCTGGCCCTTGGGAGTAAAGGCGTAAACCTCGTCTGGATAGAGCTCAACTTTCAGGTTCTCGATGAACTCCCGGGGATCGCGGACCTCCTTCTGGTTCTCGAGGAGCTGGCGCATCCACTGGAAGTAGCGCTCGTCCTTCTGGTGACCGATTCGGCCTTCCTTGTATTTCCAGTGCGCTGCGACGCCTTCCTCTGCCATGCGATGCATTTCGAGGGTGCGAATCTGCACCTCGAACGGCATGCCGTGTTCGCTGATGACCGAGGTGTGCAACGACTGGTAGCCGTTAGGCCGTGGCATCGCGATGAAGTCCTTGATGCGCCCAGGGACGGGTGACCACGTCTGGTGAATGACGCCGAGCGCGGCGTAGCAATCCTTTACGCCGTAGGTGATGAGGCGCAGGGCGATGAAGTCATAGACCTGGTCGAGCTCGATACGTTGGGACTTCAGCTTCTGATTGATGCTCCAGAGGCGCTTGATACGCCCTTCGATCTCGATCACCGGAATGGACGCTTCGCCGAGCGTGGCGGCGATGCGGACCTTCAGTTGCCCGATGAGCCCCTCAGTCGCACGGCGGCGCGCATCAACCTTGGCGCGGAGGGATTCGAAGGCCTGCGGCTCGAGGTAGCGAAATGACAGCTCTTCGAGTTCGTTCTTGACCTTACTCATTCCCAGGCGGTTGGCAATCGGCGCATAGATGTCGCGGGTCTCCTGCGCGATGGCCAGTCGCTTTTCTTCTGGCAAATGACCGAGCGTCCGCATGTTGTGCACCCGATCGGCCAGCTTGACGAGGATGACTCGAATATCGTCCACCATCGCCAGGAGCATCTTGCGGAAGTTTTCAGCCTGCCGTTCCTCGGTCGACGAGAACCGAATCGCACTGATCTTCGTGACGCCCTCCACGACATGCGCCACTTCTGGGCCGAAAAGCTCCCCGATTCGCTCGATCGTCGTCAGGGTGTCTTCAACGACGTCGTGGAGGAGACCGGAGGCAATGGCAACGACATCGAGCTTCATGTCAGCCATGAGGTCGGCCACGGCAAGGGGATGAATCAGATAGGGCTCCCCGGAATGGCGCACCTGCCCCCGGTGCTCGAAGGCCGAGAATACGTAGGCCTTCCGGAGGAGTTCAACGTCGGCGTCAGGGCTGTAGGCCCTGACTTTTTCCAGCAGCCCCTCGAAGCGAATCATAAGATGCGGTGTCTAATCCTTCTGTTGACTTGCGTTTTTTCGCTTCACTATACTGGCCCGGTTTCAGCCACGGCAATTTTCCTCGCCTGAGCGGGACCGGTCTGAAGTGATTCTCGGCCATTAAAGGGGGCTCAATGCGTGCTTTTTGGGGTGCGCCGCTCGCACTATCGGCGGCGCTTGCTGTTTCGGCGACCGTCGGATGTCAGCAGGTCGGCGTCGTCGCCGCGAAGCGCAGTTTTAAGGCGGCAAATGCCGCCTATCAGGCCCAGGACTACCGGAAGTCGTCTGAACTCTACGAGGAGGCGCTCAAGAGCGACCCGAACCTCAGTCAGGCGTATTTCTACCTGGGTAACAGCTACGACAACCAGTACAAGATGAGCAAGCGTGGTGATGCAACCAACGACGCATTCCTTACGAAGGCCGTCGAGAACTACAAGCTTTGTGCTGAAAAACTTGCGGGCTCCGAATTGCCCGCCGACAAGCAGTTGGTCATCCGGTCCTTTCAATACCTGCAAGCGGCCTACGGAACGGACAAGCTGAACGACCCTGCCCAAGCTGAGCCGATCGTTCAGAAGATGATTCAGATGGAACCGGCCGAGCCGTCCAACTACTTCGTCCTAGCCAAGCTGTATGAGGACGCGGGCGCCTATCCTGAAGCCGAGCAGACCTTGGTCAACGCTCGGAACGCCAAGCCGACCGACCCAGCGGTCTACATGACGCTGGCCGGCTACTACAACCGTCAGGGGCAATTCGACAAGACGATTGAGGCCCTCGAAGCGCGTGCCAAGGCGGAGCCGACCAACCCTGACGCCTTCCAGACCATCGCGGCCTACTACTGGGACGAGACCCGTGGCGATGCCTCACTGAGCGAAGCCAAGAAGAAGGAGTTTGTCGGCAAGGGGCTCGAGGCGGTCGACAAGGCGATTGGTATGAAAGCCGATTTTGTCGAGGCCATCACGTTCAAGGGCCTCTTGCTTCGCCTGCAGGCTAACCTTGAGAAAGACGCAGCCAAGCAGCAGGCGCTTCTCAAGGAAGCCACCGTGCTCGGTGACAAGGCCAACGCTCTGCGCAAGGTGCAGACGTCAGGCAAGAGCTAGTTCCCTCGCCGATTCACAAGGGCCGCTCGGATTCGTCCGAGCGGCCCTTTTTTCTTGTACCGCCAGCTCCCTCCATCGCCCCAAGAGAAAGGGCCGGAACGATTGCTCGTTCCGGCCCGATCCAGGACTCCACAGAGGTGATGGGCCTTGGGCCCGGTTTCTCTGCGTTCTAGTTGAACCCGTACCGGAAGCTCAACATCATCTGGTAGACCTCGTTCAACAGCGAGTTGTTTGCGAAAGTCGTGGTTGGCAAGGCCCCATTGACAGTTGCCAGACGATAGCCAATCTTCCCACTCGCATCAACGACGGGCGCAAGAATGGGAATCATGTTTCCGGACGCGGCGGCAATCAAGGTCTTCTTCCCAACACCCCAGTTGTGATTCAGCAGATTACCGAAGTTGGTAATGTCGAGGCGAATCTGGCCGGTATGCTTGGCCCCCTTCGCGCTGCGGAAGATGTCCTGGCTGACGCTCAAATCCATGCGCTTGACGATTGGCAGAAAGACCCCGTTGCGTTCAGCATACTGGCCACGGTGCTTGCTCAGATAGCCGTCCTGCTGAATGTAGGCTTCAAATGCCTGCGCTTGTTCGGCTGCCGAAAAAACGCGCCCACTGACCGTCAAATCCACGAAGTTCATCTCCGAGACGTCCTTCGGGATGTAGATCAGATCGTTGTTGGCGTAGCCATCGCCATTCAGATCCGTCGAAAACACATAGCTCCCACTTGTGCCGGACGGGTTTGACGCGTTGAAGTACGAGTTTGACTTCGCCTCCCAGAACGCCGACACGGTCGTGGATCCGAAGCTGAGATATCGCTTCGTATAAGAGAGACTCACGAAGCCACGGTGTCCAGGGGAGTTCTGCGAAAAGCCCAATTCGGGATTGTTGGGATTGCCGGCGGTGGCAACGCTGGCCGCCGTAGCAAATGCCGTGCTGCCGGGGTCGACCGTGTTGCGGGACTGCCCATAGCTGTAGGCGCCCTTGGCGGACAAGCCAGCACTGAAGGACTTCATCAGACTGAACGCCGTGACCCAGGACCGACCAATGCCCTGATTCTTCAGAACGAAGGCCTGAAGAATTTTGGGGGCCACGTTATTGAGGCCGTTCGCGCACGGCGACACCGCCGGAGTGGCGGAGCATGACGTGCCCGACCAGCGCGGTCGGTGGTCAATCCCCACAAAGGTCGACGCGGGCGCCGGCAAGTTGGCGTTGATGTAGCCGACGCCGTTGACGTCTCGGTTGTAGAGGTACTCGCCGGTTGCAATGAATCCGCCCGGCAGCATGCGATCGACCGCGATATTGGTGCGCCATGTTTGTGGGAACTTGAAGTTCTTATCGGTGACGTCGAACTCGAAGCTGGTCGCCGGTGCTCCGGTGACGCCCTTGGCCCAGTACGTCTGCCCGTTCGGACTGAACGGACGCAAGGTTGTATTGGTCAACCCGTCTTGACCGGTCAGCACACCCGTTGCACCAATCTGGTTTGAAATCCAGACGTACGCCGGCTTGCCGGTAAACACTCCTGTTCCACCGCGCACCTGCGTCGTCTGGTCCTTGTTAACGTCCCAGTTGAATCCAACTCTGGGCGACCAGAGCGGGGTTGCCTTCGGCAGCGCGCCGCTCTCATATTTCACGTTGTTACCGTTCTCGTCACGGAAGGTCAGCGCGTCGACCTGCGGATTCGAGTAGGCCGTGTTCCTAAACACCGGGGTGTCGACGCGGACGCCAGCCGTGAGCGTGAGGTTGCTCTTCACGCGCCACTGATCCTGAGCATAGCCGCCGACATACCACGAATCGAGCTGCTGCAGCGGCTCCGTCTGGCCGGGAATGTTTGGGTACTGTACCTGGAAGCGATTCAGCGTGACTGGCGAGGTGGTCCGGGTCTTGTTCGCGAGGTAGCCGTCCGCATCGGTGTAGAAGTCAGCAAGACTGTTGTAGACGTAGACGCTGTTGCTACGTGAGAAGAACACGTTGTCAGAGTGGTATTTCTCGAGGCTACCGCCGAACGTCAGCGAGTGGTTCTCGCTGAACTTCGTGAGGCTGTCCTGTGCCTGGAACGTGTGGTAGTAGAGCTGATTGTTCGGAGTGTTGGGTTCGGTGCCAAAGGAGAGGTAGGCAGTACCCGCGTCCAGAATGTCGACAAACGGGAAGATCTGCACGGCGCCACGACTCTCATCGTTAGTGGTGTAACCCACCGTAAGGCTATTCGAAATAGTGTTGCTCAGCACGGAGTTCCACTCGCTGACGCCGGACTTGAAGTTCTCGAGAATGGAATACGTGGAATTGCGATAGGTCATCCAGTTCGAGCTATTCACAGAACGACCGGCCCCTGCGGTCGTGGAACTCGAAGGCAAGGAGTCGGTGCTGGAGCTCAACTGGCTGTAGCGGAAGCTGACCTTGTTGGACTTGCCGGCGTTGTAATCGAACTTCATGGACAGGGGCTTGGCCGGAGTGCGCTGGTCGAGCAGATCGTAGTCGCCCGTTTCGTAGCCAAAATTTTTCTTCAGATACGCGCTCAACGTGTCTAGATCGGACTGATAGACGCGCGTCACACTGCCGGCGACGGCTTCCCCTGCCTGACGGGATCGATACGTGCTCAGGGGGCGGATGTCGCTCTGCTTTTCGAAACTGCCAAACGCGAAGAGCCGGTTCTTGACGAGCGGGCCACCAATGAATGCGCCAGTGTTTTTCGTGGTGAACGTGCCAGGACTAAAGGGTTGACCGGCGATTTCCTTGCCTACAAAAGATTGGTTGCGGTAGCGAGTGTAGAAAGAACCGATCACGCGATTGGTGCCGCTTCGCGTCACCATGTTGACGCCAGCACCAACGAAGTTGCCCTGGCGCACGTCAAAGGGCGCGACGCTTACCTGCACTTGCTCCACGGCCTCCAGAGACACCGGGGCAACCTTGGTGCGCTCGCCCGGCTGACCACCAAGACCGAAGGCGTTGTTGAAGTACGAACCGTCAATCGTGATGTTGTTCATCCGATTGTCTTGACCGGCGAACGATCCGTTGGCGCCCGCCTGGGGGTTGAGACGGGTGATGTCGTTGATTCGGCCGGACACGGTGGGGAGACTCGCGAGATCCTCGCGGGAGACCGATGTCGAGGCTCCGGTGCGGTTCGAGCTAAAGATTGGGCTTGTTGCACCGACGACTGTGATCGTCTCGGACACATTCGCCAACTCCAACGTGAACACCAGATCCTGCGACACGCCGAGGCCAAGCATGAGGTTGTTCTGTGCCGACGAGCGGAACCCGGGCAGGCCGGCCGTAACCGTGTATGGCCCCCCGACGCGCATGCCTTGGATAAAGAAGCGCCCGTCTGACTGCGTCACAGCCTCGTACGCGCTCCCCGACGGCTGATGCACGGCGCTTACCGTCGCACCTGGAATGACTGCGCCCTGACCGTCCTTGACGGTGCCGGTGACGCCACTGGTGGTCACCTGTGCGTTGGCCCGACCGGCCAACATGCAGAGTGTGAGGAGAACGAAAAGCCAGACAGCAGTACGCCTCATAGTTGCTCCAAGAGATGTCGCGGATGAAGACGAAGGGGACGTTCTATGGTCGTCCGTCAGGGTCACAGGCTCGTCAGCGTAGCCACTATGCGTAACGTTACGGTGACGAGACAGGGGATTGTACCGCCGGGCCCTAGTCGGAAGTCGGCAAAACGTCTGAGCTACAGAGATGTCTCCTGGCCTACACGCCTGTCGCCATAAACGCAGAAAGGGCCGCCCGAGGGCGGCCCTTTCTTACGTCACGTTCAGACTCGAACTTAGTTGCCCTGGACGCCGCCGGCGCGACGCATGCCAGCAGTGACGATGCCAACCTTTTCAACGCCGGCCCCTTTCGCGGCGTCGATCACCGCGATGATCTCCTTGTAGGCAATCGTCTCGGCACCGGCGATGAACATCGTCTTGTCCTTGCGGTCTCTGTAGATATCGGTGAGCTTGCTCTCGAGTTCCTGGATGGTGACGTCCTGCTTGTTCACAGAAATGTGATGGTCGGCCGTGTACTCGACCATGATCTGGCTGACGTCAATGTCACGCTGCTGCTGAGCGGTCTTGGTTTCAGCGGGAATGTTGATATCCACCCCCTTCTGACCGAGCGGCAACGTAGCCATGAAGATGACGAGCAGCACGAGCAGCACGTCAATCAACGGAGTGACGTTCATATCCGCATTGGCGGTCGCGATTTCCGCCGTGACCACCTTATCGGCGCCGTAGTGTTGATGCGCGTGAGCCATTACTTCCCTCCCGCTTCAGACGGCGGACGCTCCGTGATAAGGCCGATGTCCTCGATGCCAACTTGCCGTAATTGGTCCATCGCGGCCATCACCGCACCATACTCGACGTCCTGGTCAGCGCGGATGATGACGAGCTTCTCGGTCTTGCTTTCAAGAAGTTCTCTCACCCGGGTGGCCAGTTCCTGCTCGGCCACCTGCTTGGCGTTGACATACATCGCCTTGTTGGCGCCAATCGCAACGATCGTCTGATCGGCGGACTGCGGCTTGTCGGACGAGTTGAGTGCCGTCGGCAGCTTCATCGCGACACCTTGTTCGAGCATCGGCGCGATGAGCATCATGATGATGAGCAGCACCAGCATGACGTCGACGAGCGGCGTAACGTTGATGTCGGCTTTGACTCCGCCCTTGGCGCCGCCGAGATCCATTGACATGACTAAGACTCCCTGACTCTTGCGGTTCAGGCTTTAGGCTTTGGACTCTAGGCCCTGGGGCATGCGTGGCATGCCCAGAGGACCTAGAGTCTGACGGCCCAAAGTCCTTTAGGCGGTCTTCTTAATGAAGTAGTCGACGAGCTCCGACGAAGAATTGTCCATCTCGACGTTGAAGTACTCGATGCGCGCGGTGAGGTAGTTGTAGATCCAGACCGCGGGAATCGCAACGACAAGACCGAGCGCGGTCTCAACGAGCGCTTCAGAAATACCAATCGACACGGCGCCGATACCGGCCGAACCGCTGTTGCCGATGCCCTGGAACGCGTTGATCACGCCGATGACCGTGCCGAGCAGACCCACGAACGGAGCCGTCGAACCGATCGTCGCGAGCGCAGGCACGCCCTTCTTAAGGTCAGAGGCTGTGAGCGCGGAGGCACGCTGAATGGCGCGACGGACGGTGTCCATCACGTCTTCACGGGCCATACCCTGGCCAGATTCCTGCTGAAACTGATACTCCTGCAGCCCTGCCAGCACAACCTTGGCGAGATGGCTGTAACGATAGTTCTTGGAGGCTGAGAGGGCCACCGCGTCCTTCAGACGGCCGTCCTTCAGATGCTTAGCCACCTGTGGAGCATAGAGCTTCGACTGGGTGCGTGCCTGCTGGTAGGTGAAGAAGCGCTCAATGCCGACGCCAAGTGACCACATCGACATGATGATGAGCGTGAAGGCCACTATCTTCGCCATGATTGTCATACTGGCGTACATTTCCATCAGATCCACGGTCCAACCTCCATCCAGACGAAGTCTGAAATCTAGTGCGAAAAAAGAATTCGAAATCCTAAAGTGCTACTGACCGACACCCTACTGCAGCGTGAAGTTCACCGTCACCGTCATGATGACCGGCACCGGAATGCCGTTCAGCAGGGTCGGCGTGTATTGCCACTGACGCACCGCGTCAAGCGCCGCTGCATCGAGCAGCGGAATTGAACGCAGGACTTTCACCTCCTGCACGCGCCCGTCTGGTCCGATTACGGCTTCGATGATCACCACGCCCTGTACGCGCGCTGACTGGGCAATCGGCGGATACACCGGGCGGGCATCCTTGGTCTTGGTCGGCTGACGAATGGCGCCACCGCAGCAGGTGGGCCGGCAGGATTATCACCCGCCGGCGGGCGGTTACAGCGCCTTCTTCAGGAAGCGGATCAGCACGTA